>JAIQZR010000126.1 GCA_021777035.1 Candidatus Scalindua sp.
ATTGATATAATTCATTGTCGCACAACAACTTACAGAATTGAATTGTATCATTTTACTCCCAATTTGCAAGGGTTTTTACTGCCCACTCCTATACGTAAACCACTGCAACGATTACGCTTAAAAATTTCCGTACGGAAACTATGTAGAGAAATCCTGCCCGACAAACGGCAGACGGGTCGAGCGGAAAAGTAATCCGCAGCTTTAAAACACTGAAAAGCAGGGTGGGGACAATGTGTTAAGATTTTGAAAACATTGAATAATTATAGATAACACGAATAAAATAGGCATTAGGAATATCCTGAAGCCTTTAAAATTGGTAGCGGGGATGCGCCTGGCATATTGGCGGACGACTTCCGGGTTATGAGCCTTTTTAGAGGCATAACCTGAAACAGACAGAAATAAGTAAGGCGTTATTATCAGCGGCTTTCGGGCTGTTAGGTAGTAAGATCTTACTTGCTGTTTTCTGCTGTTTTGTTAGAAGATTGTTAGAAGAATTCGAATCAGTGAATCTCTACCCGACAGTAAGGAAGTTTTTATTAGACACCAAAAGGATTAAAAATAGTGATGGTTATTGAATCAAATATAAAAAAAATACGTGATGAATTAAAAATCGAAAAACTATAGCTTTTATGACCTCGTTTGACTGACGTCAATAAATATGTATAGTGTCCCCCGATTTCTTAATGCCGATTCTTTTTGGTTGACTTCGATTACGTATAGGTTTACTATTTTGTTCAACTCTAATAAGATTAACCTTCCGTTAAAACTTTTAAAATCCAAACATTATAATTATTAAGAAATGGCAACGGCAAATCATATAAAATCCCTTCTACAGAGTCATGTTACGGGCGATAATGAGAAATTCATTACCATTGCCATGCAGGTTGCTGCGCACGAAGCTCGTCAGGGGCATAGTAAACTGGCGAATGAGCTAAAGCAGCTTATTGACCAGGCAAAGTCGCAAAAGAATAGAAATTCAAACTTATTATTGCTGGTTCCTTCCAAAAAGGAGCTGGACGGTATTCTTGAGGTTTCTCAACCTAAAATTAATCTTGCAGACCTCACATTTTCAGAAAAACAAATAGATACATTTAAGCGGATTATTAAAGAATATAAACAGCAGAACAAATTGCGCAATCACAATCTGGAACCGCGTAGGAAATTATTGCTTATTGGACCACCAGGCACTGGAAAGACTGCAACAGCTTCTGCGTTAGCGAATGAATTAAAATTACCGTTGTTTACTATACGACTGGATGGTCTAATTACAAAGTTTATGGGCGAAACAGCCACAAAACTACGCCATGTTTTCGATGCGATCCGTACGACAAGAGGTCTTTATTTCTTCGATGAATTTGATGCTATCGGTAGCGACCGAATGTCCCCAAATGATGTTGGTGAAATTCGCCGTGTATTAAATTCATTCCTGCAATTTCTGGAACAAGACGACTCTGACAGTGTTATTGTTGCTGCCACAAATTATAAAAAGCTCTTAGACCCTGCTCTATTCAGACGTTTCGATGATGTCTTGAATTACGATCTTCCTACACAATGCCAGGTTAAAGCGCTAGTAGAAAATAAACTTGCTCATTTTCACCTTTCAATTCCAGATAAAGCCTGGAAGAAAATTGAAGAAGTTTCTAATGGACTAAGCCATGCTGAAATTACACGCGCCTGTGAGGATGCTGCGAAGTGGATGGTTCTCGAAGGCAAAGATTCTGTTAGTTCCCAAAACATTGTCGATATGCTAGAAGATCGTAAAAAAGCAAAGAGCAATGTGTAATGTATAATGCCAACTGAAAAACGCCCTCATATCGTTATAAGAAACGGAAAAAAGAAGTATTCGTATACGCCGCGTGGGCGGGTCATGGGTTTCATTCCAGATACACCTGTTTATGACCAAGGTGTTCACAGTGCCGAGCTGCGCAGAGCCTATAATGAATCGATTGACCGATTAGAACACCAATATGAAATGATGGGTATTGATCCATCGACCGTTGATAAAGGCGCAACAATTGAATTAAAATTCCGTTCTGATGCCAGTGTTGATGTAGCCACTCTTGAGAATCAGCTCTCTAAAATTGAGCTTCTCAACGTAAAACTGGATGAGCGCGGTAAGCCGCAAAGCGCCATCATTTATATACCGCCCAAAAAACAGGATATTATTTCTAATCAGATCAGTGATTATGGTAATCCAGAAAAGAACAAATTCGGCAAGCCGCGCAATTTCAAAAAATACGATAAAACCGAGACGTTTGAAACTGCAACCATCGAAAAGCTCTGGATTGATAAATCAGAACTTCCAGCTGACCGGGAACGGCCTTTTACATGGGAAGTCTGGCTACGTAAAGACAGTTTTGAGGCGTGCAAGAAAAAACTTGAAAACTTTGATGGCGTAACCGTTTCAGATCATAAGCTAAATTTTCCGGAGCGGGAAATATGTTCAGTGCATTGTAGTTTAAATAATCTCGACAGAATTCATCTAATCACCAAAGCCATATCCGGTTTCCGGTATCTCCCAACATTATCTGGTTTTTTCGATGCACTTCCGCCCAGAGAACAAAAAGACTGGAGCAAAGATTTATCCTTACGGATCGTTTTTGATTTAACAAATGTGTCTGTTTGTATTTTGGATACGGGCATAATAACAGAGCATCCCTTACTCAAAGATTTTGTTGTTGAGAACGGTATTGATACTTGTGAACCGGATTGGGGGGTTGAAGATCATGATGGTCATGGAACGCAAATGGCAGGCATAGCTCTTTTTGGTGATTTGGCTCCTGTTTTAGAAACGAATGATCCTATCGAGCTGAACCATAGCCTAGAATCGGTGAAAGTTTTTCCTCCACAAGGCAACAACAAAGACGACCATGTGGGGTATATTACGTCGCAAGCTGTATCCCGCGCCGAAATCAATAATGTCGATTTAAAGCGTGTTTTTTGCTTGTCATGGTCTATGGAGCACGAAGCAAATCCTAATGACGATCCCGTTATGGAAGGAAAGCCTACACCGCTATCAGCTAAAATAGATCAACTGGCATGCGGTGTTGAAGATTTTGATGAGTGGATAATTAACGATGGTAAAAAACGTCTTCTAGTGGTTTCTGCCGGGAATATCAGGGAGAGTTATGAACCGGAGCAATATGGAGATATCAATGACCTGAGCGAAGTGGAAGATCCAGGACAGTCTTGGAATGCTTTGACGGTAGGAGCTTACACGGACAAGACTTTCACAAACGATCCAAATTATGATGAATGGTCACCTATAGCCAAACACGGTGATCTATCTGCCAAATCCCGTACAAGCGTTTTGTGGGGTGAAAGCTACTGGCCCACAAAGCCAGATATTGTTTTGGAAGGCGGAAATTACCTGGCGAACCCTGCCAAAGATTACATGGAAGCTCACCCAGATACCTCGGTATTGACGATCGATAAAGACCGGTTGTTCTCCTGCGTGCATGATACCAGTCCGGCCAATGCTGAGGCCAGCCGACTTGCAGCAACAGTCATGGCTGAATACCCAGAATTCTGGCCTGAGACGGTACGTGGCTTAATCGTGCATTCGGCAGAATGGGTTGATGCCATGAATAAAAAGCAGCGTAGCAAGGCTGAGAAAATCTCACATTTAAGGCGCTATGGGTATGGAGTACCTCAGACAGATTTTTTATTGAACAGTTTTTCTAATAGACCGTGCGTTATCATTCAGGACTACCTAAAGCCTTTTGGCGTCAGCACCTCAAAAAGCAAAAACATAGTTTTTTGCGATATGAATCATTACGTCTTGCCTTGGCCTGAAGAACAACTTAGGGAAATTTATGATAAACAGGTAAAGCTGCGCGTAACTCTGTCTTTTTTCATTGAACCCAGCCCATCCGAGCGTCCACCGCGCACAAAATACAGCTATGCATCGCACGAGCTGAGATTTAAATTGAAGCGCCCCAATGAGCCAGAAGATGATTTTCTGGCGCGGATCAATAGTGAATTGCAGATTGATGAAAACAATGAAGAGTCTGAAAATATTAAAATCCAGATAGAAGATCAGGATCGCTGGATTTTAGGCCCACACTCGCGAGATCGCGGCAGCATTATTTCAGATATCTGGGATGGAACTGGTAGTGAACTTGCGACACAGAATATGATTGCCATTGTGCCGCAAGTTGGATGGTGGAAATTCAGAAACAAATTTCCAAACAAAGAAAATCCTCGATATGAGCAGCAGGTCAGATATTCTCTTATCTTGAGTTTGATTACAGAAGAAACTATTGATCTCTACACACCGATTGTTACTAAGGCAAAAATAGTAATAACGGTATAATGGTTAATAGATTATTTTAAAATCAGTGTGTTTGAAAAAAAATATAACATTTCCCGTAAGTTATCTTTTCTCGCAATTATTTATGAACGACCAGTATTGGCAGAAGTAGAAAAGTAGCATATGGATTTCCCCATTGTCAAAGATGTCATATGGAATTTTGTTCAAGAAATGCAAATCTTTTTAATGCCGCTTGGTATGATCCAAATACTGCCATAAAAAGAGGTTCCTTTGTATGATAAAAGTGGCTAACAAAAGAATAAAGACTCAGTGAATTTTAACCATTAATATTAATCCTATTACAACCGCGATAATAACTAGTAAGAGGCAGGATATTATTATTGCCAGAGAACGCCATAATCCTATTAAATTTTCTGAATCAATTATGCTACTTATAGTTGTTTTAGGGGTCGCATCGTCAGTCGTTACGGTTGTTGTAATTTCACAAAAAGACTTTAATGTAGAACTTACTTTTGAGAGTATTAATATTATTAGTACAAACGCGACACCCGCGATGGCAGCAAGAGTTATCGTTATAAAATTTAAGTAATCCATAGGAATTTCTTGTTTCAAAAAAGACACACAGCAATCAATACAATCCATCTTATTCGCCTCCCGATTTTCTCATTAATATCATTGTTAAATGTGATATAAAAACTCCTAAGTGAACAAAGCCCAAGATAGCAGGAGCAATAAACCAAACTAACCGAATAGGCGTAGAAATATGACCAATTTTTGGAGCTTGATACGGTATCCAAAATTCTAAACCTGGTGGCTGAAACGCCAAAAATGTTTTTGCTGATACAATAACGCTATCTATAAATTCTACGTCTACATTTGGCTGTCCATTGGCTTTACACCATAATATAACCCCAAACAAGAAGACCCAGAGCAGGATTACAATAGCAAATCGAGTCAAAGACTTAAGCAAAAAATTAATATAGTATCGAAAAAGCCAGCCCAACAACCTTAATGGATTACAAGGATTACGAATTGTCCACAAGGTATTAGTTAATTTTCTATTCTCGTGAAGGCAGATATTTTCTTCATCAAACTGGCTATACTTTCTGTATCGTTGGGCAAGTGTATTCAAAATAGAAATTTCCGCATTTAATTGAGAGCGTTTCTTTGATGAATGATGAAACCATTTGCTAATTGCCGTAACCTCTTTTTTAATATCTTTGATTCTACTCTTAACGTCAAGGTTATATTCGACTCCATGAAACATGCACTCTGCCTCAACCTCTGCCTGATGCTGCAGTGAGAGAGCTTCCATCGACATAGCAGGAGTCTTGCATGCAAGGAGCTCTTTCGCCTCAAGCGCGAGAGTGGCAGCATGAATGGCATCGCTTACAGAATCTGCACATTTCAATACTCTTTTTGAACGTTCTATAAGTTTTTCTGAAATAAGTAAAAGACGGCCCGGGGCGCTATGCCTATCATTCTCATCCTCTCTTGTAGAATTCTTTTCTGGAGGCCAATAAAAATCCTTTGCTAATTCCGGTATATTACTATACGGTTTCCATTTACCAGCCTTTTTCCAAAGATCAAAAATCCCTGCTAACGGTTTATACAAAATCTTATAGCGATTACTGAAGTTAGATTTTAGATATTGGAGATTGCACAACCATATGCTTCTTGCGTTGTCAGTATTTTTATGCCCAACAGTTATAAGGATACGCTCATCAACACATTTTAACCTTGAAAACTCTCCATCCCTTCTTTTGAGTTTTGACAAATGAATATCTTCATCTTTGTCAGGAAAGTTAAGATATAGGTCTTCAAATACAAATTTTATATCACATTTTTTATTCTTATAAAGAGTGTGGCCTAGATATGATGTGGCTAATTCAATAATCTTATTCCTGTGAGACTCCCCCTTCTTCAACTCCTTTGCTAACTTATCATTGTTGTCTATTGGTACAGTTTTAAATTCCCCTTCATCATTAATTCCAGAAACAGTCCACTCTGTAGTTGTATCTATAGTAACGCTTACAATTAAAACTATGTTTCTGCTCCTATCCCATTCACACTCAGTTTTAAATTCGATGATTAGTGCCTGTTCTTGTGTCTTATCGTTTGCTGAGCGGAGGTCGTACATCTTAAAAACATATTCCATCATACCAAATGTTGAAACTACCCAAGCCCTGTATCCAAATCGATATGCAGTGTATGCATTCATTATAGCATAGAAAATCTCTTCATCAATTGCGGCAGCACATAATCCCCTTCGTGGTAACCCTTTCTCACTTTTACAAATATTTTTTTTTATTCTATTCCGCAAATTACAAGGATCAAAAATATTAATCAAATTCAGATTAGAAAATTCTAAGGTTCTTTTAATCAATAAATTTAGACAGTTTATATTGTAGCTATGGAAATTGTTAAGGAATTGATCATTCTTCTCTTTTGCTGCTTTTATATCCAGTACAAATATCCAATGAATTTCAGGAAATGTCAGGATTAGCATAGATATGAATTGTGGCAGTTCTTGACTATCTCCAGACATTAAAGGATTAAGTTGGTCAACAGATGTAAAGGTGGAACTGCTGTAGTCTATAAATACTACATTATTGCTGACATTATCAATTTTCGCCTCTAAGTCTTTAACTATTCGATTATATTCGGCAATGAAAGCTTGATGAGTCCCAAAACTATTAAATATTATTAGCGATAGATTTATATCGTAAAGTTGAAAATATTGTCTCAAGCTTTGAGAAACTATTTCATTTGTAGTTAACATGAAATAATTTTTAAAAGGACGTTCTTCACTCATATCTTCATTCATTATGGACTAAGAATCGACAAGTTGCATAGGGCCAATAAACTATAATATCTTAAAGGATTTGGGTGCATCTACTGAATAATTAAGAACATTTTTTCACAATCAAGCTGTCCCGACAATTGCACTTTATTATAATAAAAGTTTTTTACATGAGTGCTTGTAATACCAAACACTTCCATCTCTTTCACTCTTATTACTTTTAGTAATTATGGGAGGACAAGAAAATCTAGCTTATGGAGAATTTCATCGTAAACCATCAACTTTTATTATGGTTATGTTCATCCAGATACAAACTTTTATTACTAATCAGGAAAATTTTGTCTAAGAAACCTATTTCTACTATATCAGAGAAAATCCGAGAGTATTGTATAAGCATTTTTTACTATTTCAATCTTGCTTTCTATAAATTTTTCTGCAGAATCTGGATTTCCACCTTCATATTCTTTAGCTATTTCTTCCAATTGAATATTTGCATTAGTTAGTCCTACCGCATTTAACTCTAAGCCTATCCTGCTATCATTTACTTTGGCTCCATTAATAATATCGTCCATAGCAGGTTTCCACCAATTTTTCATTTCAGTTGTTACTTTATTGTTTAAAGCTTTTTTCTGTAATTCGTCATCAGATATTTCAAACCCTTCCGCACCATGGGCCGTAAGATAGCCCTGACAGAGAATTGAGAGGGAGATAAGGTGGGGGGTGTGTTTTTTTAGGGACTCCTCTATAAGCTTTTCTATTGCTTGCTGATATTCAATTACGACTTGATCATTAGTAAGTGCTGATAAAAAACCCTTAAGAGGTTCTCCGGCAGGGTTCCATTGGTGGAATCCTATAGGTTTAATAGTATTTTCTATTTTAATTTTCTGAGGTGAAATACCATTATCTCCAATGTGAGTATAAACAATCTTTTTTTTGTTTTTTAGAGTTAAAAGAATATTATTGTAGATATCATTATCTGTCACTACAGCCCACTTTTTTTGGTTAATAAGTATAAATGACAGATTGTTAGCATCTCTTGTTGTTACACTTGGTAGATTAACAATTGCGGTTCCAGAGTTGTTAAGTCCCAAACAAAACCATTGTTCTTCATTAGTAATTCCTTTACTATTCAAAAACTTATGTACAATGCTATCTCTCCAGCAAGTTATTGCCAGAACTAAATATTCATCAACATTAATCTCATTCACTTCCATCTCCCTCAGTACTTTTAGGAGGTCGAGGTCTTCTTGTAGAGAACAATGTCTGAACAAGGCCATGTTTGTCAAAATTATCAAGGAGCATTTGCAATGCAGATATCTCAACAAACCTTACATTGTAAACTTTATATTTATCCAAATTCTCAGGAACACCCCTGCCTGAGTCTATAACTAACCATTTAAACTTATCTTTGACTACACTCATAAGTTTAGTATCATTATTATTTTCTTTCCTCAGTTTATCAAGAACACCTTGATGAATGACAAAGAATTCGTATTTCTCTTTATCTTGAATCGTTTCATTAATTTTTTTCTCTAAATCATCAAATTTAACATCTTCACATTTTAAATCTGGAATGAAGACCCTCATTTTTTTTAGAATATCATTATTAGTTTTCTGTAACGCATAGTCTCTTTTTGCCCAATCGCTGATTCTTTCATCAACGATAACTACATTTGTTAGAGCTGATTCAATCAACTCAAGTATAAAATGGTTTAGTATTAACGGATCATCTGGTAGTTTCTCAAAAAGTTTGGTGTTTGTACTATAACCAGCAGAAATAGGCTGTATGTAACAACTTTTATTGAAGTTGTCATTAAAACAACCTTTACCTTCATTTATAGTTGTAAATTTTGTACATTGAGGATCAGGTAGGTGGTACACAAAATTTAAATTTGTAGCTATACGCTTTATCTTTTTATCATCACTATCATTATCTACGTGATCATGTCCAATAAAGCATTTACCAAAAACTGCAAGTTTCGGTAATTCACGATTATTGTTTAGCTCTTCTTTTATAAATTCTTTATACAATAACAAATAATCATAATCATTAACACCGCTAACTACACTTTTTCTTCTAATTCTACACGGCTTATTAGCTTCATTATGCTCACCTTCATTAACCAATAACATACGGTGCTCTATTTCTTTGTTTTCATATTTCTCAAGATTAATCTCGTAAATACCGAATTTTTCACCTATTCTCCTATCTTCATCAGAAGGGACATCCTTCACTATAGCAAGGTCTCTTGGCTTTCTCAGGTAGAATTCAATACCGAGCTTGCCCTTATAATCCGAGTGCTCTCCAGAGCTACAGCCTAAATCTTCAGTACAAACACTTTTGCTATCACAAAGAATCCTAAATAATGGTGGTTCATCTTCCTTAAGTTTTCCATCCTGATGCGAAAGACGATTGTAAAGTTCGTCTGGGGTGCTCTTTCTAAGGAAGTTTGCACATGTAACCATTTCTTTTATACCCCATCCTCCCTGAACTAAGCCTCCATCTTTAGAAAACTGGCCACTTGGTTGACCGGGTAGGTATTTGCGGAGATCATTGATAACCTTATTGTCACATGAATTTTCTCTTAAATCCCATAGCCTCATTACGAGGAAGTCTTGTTTGAATTCTGCTTTTTCATCAATCTCAATCTTTATAATTGTATCAAATATACAACCGGGAAATATTAATTCAAGGAGCTCACGATTAATCTCTTTTTTCCTTTCACTGGAAGTTTCTCTCTCAGCAAATTCTGATATTAAAATGCTTATTTCATTTCTTATGTCACCCGAAAAATTATCTTGCCCATTAATTTCTTCAATAGAAATAACGCATTCAGGGTCATTTATATGCATATTTAGTTTAGTTAGAATACTATCGTCATTATTCTTCGCATCATTGATTTTCGAATACTTGCTTTGCAACATTCTTATATCGTCTTCTTTAACAATATCATAATCACATAGCAGAGGCGAATCCGTCCTTTTATAGTATTTTGCCGCATTCCTAATGAAATTCTCAAGAATAGAGTATACGGCGTGTATACCTATAACACCATTGGGAATTGATACACGTCTGTTTATTGTGGTATTGCATATTTCAAATTTAATTCTTTTGTGCAAATCAATCCCATCAGAATGAGCAATATAGCTAAGCAAGGGAGATATTTCCGGATATTGCTCACCATATTTAAAATCGTTTGGCTTTTTAAAAGGGGTAACAATTTCTTTCTTTATATCCATAGACATTTCAGAACAGGGGATGCTTGTTGAAAGTTCTGCAACAAAATCCATTCGCTGCTGAATATACAAGAACAGTTCCTTTGAACTTTTTATGATTTTCTGTTCATTTGTATATAAACCAGGAAGTTCATCAGTATCTTTTAAATTTATTAATTCTTTTTTCAATTCCCTCTGATTTCTTTTTAACTGGTCTTCCAATCTATTATTCCAATAAGAAATTACATGTGAACCGATATTGTGGGAAAGATTGCGGGACATGATGGCAGTCATAGCAGCCCGTGTACCGTGAGACAATATTTCATGATAATATTCATGATGGTATATTAGATTTTCAAAGTCTTTTACAAAACTTCCAATAACAATGTCTACTAAAAAGCACAGTTTGATGAACGAATTCAATTCAAGCGTATTATCTAAATTACATAATTCACTAAATTCATTTCTAAATTTAATGAATGTTTGTGCGCGGAGCTTTTCAAAATTTGAAGTAAAGAAGATTTTAAATTGACTATAAGTTTCTTTTTTAAATGCATCATGAAGAATCCCGATAGCTGCTTTATCAGCTCTTTCTTCAAAAAGACTATTATAATATTTAGCCATCTCTTCTCGTATAAAATCACCTATATTGTCCTTATTTATAAAAGAAGGAATACAATCTTTGTAAACTATGATCATGGGAAAAGAATGATGTCTCCAATAATCTGTATGTTTGCACAATAATTCATTTATTTTAACAGGAACATTGTCTTTTTTATTGAAATCCTCTCCTTCATAGTAATCAAGCCAATCCTTAAATTTTTTTTCATGGGTTTCATCAAGATAATTAACGAAATAAATGCCATCTTCTCGTTTTTCTCTCACAAAGGTCATACCTAATTGAATAACATATTTGTAAAGACAAGTATCTTTTGCAAATATTTTTAACTTTTTATCAGCGTCTTCTTTTAATTTATTATCTCGTTGTTTATTATTTAGTTTTAAAAGGGCATTTTTGTTTGTTCCCAAATTACAAGAATTTGTGCTAATGTATTTTAAAATATTATTTGTTAACTTAGTTATAATGGCAGTACCATTAACCTTCGTAGGCATCAGCGCACCTCTCCAGCTTAAAAACAATTGAGGATTGAATTTTTGCGTATAATTCTTTGGGACCTAGTCGAGATATAAAATCGTATTTATTAATAGAAACCTGATTGTCTTCAAGAATTGAATTTTCACAATATATACTCAGTATTTTACCCAAAAACATTTCATAGCTACCAAGGTCTATCCTGTTATGCAAACAGCACTCTAACCTTATCAAAGATTCTTTTACACCACATGTTTTTATTTTATGTGATTCAACTTTTACCAATTTGCATAAATCGAATTTGTTTTTTTCTATATTATTAAAAGGCGTAGCTGCTTTGTTCATTTCCTCTGCAATAGTGTAATTAGGGATATTTACAACAAATTCTTTTGCCCTTGCAATATTAATTGAGGTTCTTTTAGGTGGCTTAGTTTTTTGAATTGATATAAAAACAATTGCAGGGTCAAGGCTTACTAGGTTAAACAGACTAAATGGAGCAATATTTGTACTTGAATCCTTGCTATTTAGTGATGTTACAAGGGCAATAGGCCGTGGCAAGACTATACTCAGGAGTAAGGAACTCCTTTCTTCTTCGGTTAATGATTCAGGTATAAAAATCATAAAATCAACTTTCCTGAAAAACAAAGGTATTATTCGTTATAGTTTTTAATAGAAAGCGGCCTTTTACAGAATGATTTTCATCGAATTCAATTTCACCTGAAATCCCATCAAATCTATTTATTGATAATTTATTAATGATGTCGTTTCCGATATTTTCAGTATTTGGTAACCCTTTAATGACATTATTTAATAATAAGACTGCTTCATAAAACTGTCCTGACCATATATCAGGCTCTTTTCCGAAAAGACTTTTATATATACTTATAAACTCTTTAGCATTTTTGGTTGTTTTATTAAATCCGGAATAAGAATAAATAATACCGTCAGCAGCTCCTGAAACCAATTTTAGAAATTCTGGCGTTTCAATAGCTGAATAAGTAAGCCAGAGAGGAGGAGAATATTGAAGTTCTTTACTCTGTTTTATAATCAAAGCAGACTCTCTATAGTATGTAGCTAAAAATATTGTGTCTGGGTTTGCCTTTTTTAATTTGAGTACTATCTCCCTGAAATCAGATTTACCTAAAGGGATTGCTTCCTCATAAACTATTTCTCCACCCAACGTCTTAAATGTCTTTGAAAAGTTATTTCTAAAGCCAAGGCCCGATTCATTGTTGATGTACAAAACAGCAGCCTTTGTTTTGTTGTATGTTTTATATGATAAATTTGCTAAAAATTCTGATTCTTCGTTAGAAAGTGGGGTAGTGTTAAAAAGATAATTACTAATTCCACTTAATTTTGGAGAATTAGCCACCGGGTTAATAACTGCAACCTGACTTGCTTCGGCAACAGGCGTAATAGCAAGCATTACAGGACTCAATGCACCTAGAATAACTTTTACTCCATCATAGTTGATGAGTTTTTGAGCTGCACTAATAGCGGCCTTAGGGTCGGCCTTGCTGTCTTCAAGCTTTAATTCTACTTTAGAATCATTACCAAGTTTCTCTAAAGCAGCCTTGCAACCATTCCAAAAGACATTTCCATAATCTGCGGCATTTCCTGTCATGGGTAAGATAACACCTACCTTTACCTTTTCTATCTCATGATTACTAGTATCTGTACAACTCAGATTACTGATACAAATTAAAACAGTAAGTAAAAGTAATAATAAAACCTTTTTGTTTTTCATAAAATTTTCCTTATATTTATTTCACCATTGCTAAGTTCAAGCAATTCATTTACAAAATGTTTGTAAGAATTGTATAGCCTTGGAAATCTTTTAATTTTATCGCTACATCTTTCTATAAAAATTGGGCTACTGTAAAATGATTTTACTATTTTTTCTCTAGATTCTACTAGTTCTTGTGTTGACATATATGAACACTTTACTACAGGTGTATCTCCATCAAACTTTGTAAGGTCATCCTCTATTAACAAATCATTATCTTTATATTCATTATATAAGTCGCTTCCAGGAAAAGGAGTAAAATATGCTATTCTTATTTGATCAACCTTGGTGGATAGTAGGCCATCTATAGTCGCCTGAATGCTCTCTAAAGTTTCATTTTGAACACCCAAAATAATGTAGACTCTATTTATTATTCCAACCGCGTCAGTATATTCCAGGGTTTCTTTTATATCATTAAAACCCTTAAAAGGTTTATGCATTTCAGTATGTCCTTTTTTATAAAAAGATTCCACGCCAAATCCAATTTTTGAGCAACCAGCTTTTGCCATTAATTCGGCTGTTTCTGCTGTCAACCCTATTTTTGCAAGGCAGAACCAATGCATGTTGTCTTTAACATCTGATTCTCTATTAAAATCCAGATCAGAATTATGCAAGCCATTCTCAGTAATTGCCTTGCATAACGACTGAAGGCTTGATTCTGAATTGTTAATTGTTAAATCATTAAAATATATAAAGTTTATTTTGTATCTGTTTTTCAAACTTTTTATTTCATCAATAACCTTATCAACAGACCGAAATGTAATTGTGTCGTTATTTTCAAGGAAAGTAGCTTCATTCCATAGGGTTGGGGAAATACAAAAATTACAACGAAAAAGACATCCTCTTGAAAAGCTTATTTGTGCCACACCAGTCTGCTCCAATGGGGATGGATAAGAAAGGTTCCAATTCCTTGACCGTTTTAGAAATTTCTCATTACGAATAACAGGTGGTAGAACGTTTGGATTTCTAATTCTACCCCTTGGCCTGTTTACTATAACCTTTGAATCTATCTTATATGCAAGTCCATCAATTTGACTGTAATCATTATTATTGTGTACAATCATGTTTGTTAGTTCATAGAACGTAATCTCTCCTTCTCCAAAAACCACAAAATCAATACATTTATTTTGAAGTGAGTCTTCAATGTTTAAGGTTGGATGGTAACCTCCAAGTACTATGTACACATTTAGTATGCATGTTCTAATTTTAGAAGCTATTTCTACAACCCTGGAATAATCACAAGTAAGAACTGAAAATCCAACAACCAACGGTGAGTGAGTGAGTATTTCTTGAATTAATTCTTCATCAGACAAGGAATATTGCTGAATAATATGTATATTATCAAACCCATTGTGTAACAAATAAGCTCCTATGGATTCAATAGCATATGGTTCAAGTGTATTCCCTCTAAGAATAAGGCTTGGTGACATTAATTTTGTATTAGTAGGTTCAACCAAGACAATTCCGTTATTATTTAAATTTGTTGAATTATGTGTTACGCTCACTTGACTATTCATTCGATAATATTTAATAAATCCTTAGCAAGTGGACTATCCCCACCTATGCCATATATGTTTTTTTACATAAACATCTACATACCACTTTCTTCGCTTCTTGCCCCCCTATACTCAGGAACTGTTATCAATAGTGTCTTGCCCTTTTCAATCATTTGCTTAATTAATTCTAATAACTTCTCAATAGAATCTCTGTCTAAACCAATCGTCGGTTCATCCAACAAACAAACATCTGCATCTGGCAACATCTCTATTAAGAGTTTTTGCTTCTCTCCTCCACTAAGATTGCCACCTTTTGATTGACCATTAAACGAATCATTAAATAGCTGACCATCTGTTTTTGACAACCTTCTTTGTTCTTCCACATTCAAAGATGTGAACACCGATTGTTGTGACCTCAGGTATGCCATGCGCTTTTTTATTCTATCATGTGTTGGTAAAGAATTTATTTCTTCTCCCTTCAGTATAATGTTTCCTGATTCTGACGGATGTATTCCGACGATGACATCAAGCAGTGAGCTTTTGCCCCACCCGTTGGGGGCTTCCAGTATGTAGACATGTCCTGCCTTGAGCGTAAAAGAAAATCCATCGATTACCGTCCTTACACCCCTCTTTATAACAAGGTCTTTTACTTCAAGGATATTTTGAGACCCGTCAAGACAATCCGTATTTGCTACGGTGAGTTTCGCACCGTTAGGGAGTTGTTCCGTATGAATCTTTCCCTTATCACCCGCGATTTGCTGTAAAAGACCATGGAGACAGTTTTCGTTATTTGAGGTATTCTCCATGATTTCATCAGTTTTGTTGATTTGGACTTTACCATGTGAAAGTGTCCAGACGGTACTAGCAAGCTTCAAGATCGTGGATATATTAAATACATGTTCCACGATGATGATGGTCATTGCGTTTTTTTTCGCCATAGATTCAAGATACTTCATGACCTCTGATATCCCGTTATTATCAAGGCCGGAAAGTGGTTCATCAAGGAAGAGTATCTTTGCCCCTGCCTGAATTGCTCTGGCAATAGCAACCCTCTTCATCTGGCCAAGGGATATCTTGTCACATGACGAATCGAGCCTATCTCCAAGCCCTAACTTATTAAGCCATTTGGAAGATGTCTTTTCGTTCTGCCTATCTTCACTTTTCGCTTTATTACTTACTAGAGCAAGCAAGGGATTTTCACTACGTTGTTTTGGGGAAGATACCATAACATTTTCAAGGGTGGTCATGGTGGGGAATAGTCTTATATCTTGCCAGACTCTTCCGACGCCTTCCCATACAAGCCTTTCAGGGGTAAAGTGGTCAAAGGGGCTTATCTCTTTCCACCACTGTCGTGGCCAGGAAAAGTTCTCTCTGTTTCCATTGATATTGAGCTGTACTTCACCTGCATCCGGCTCAAGGTTGCCGGTAAGTATGTTTACGAGGGTGGTCTTCCCTGATCCATTTTCGCCCCGTAAAAGGACTATTTCTCCTCTATTTATACTCAAGGAGACGTCACCTAGTACAATTTGTCCTCCAAATGACTTTTTTAATCCTTTTACGGAAAGAACGGTATTCCCTTTTTCTAAAATCATGGCATTATAAATTTACAGAAATTATTTTAAACCATTAATGAATACGATTTGACACAAACCATTTACTTTCTTTATGAGCTATGGTCTGTATTCTTTTATTTAAACCGGTATTTGCCTGCCAATCCCTGTGGTCTAACATGTACTATTGTAATAATAAGCAAACCATATATCAAAAGTCTTATATTTGCCGATATAGTATCCGGGATATTTACAAACCTCAAAATTTCTGGTATTGCTATAAGGGTTAGCGCGCCTATAATTGGGCCTCTGAAATTACCCGTACCTCCTACAATGATCATGCTTATCATCAATATGGATTCATCCAGCGTGAAAGACGTGGGGTCTATATAACTCACATACGTGGCATACAGGCTTCCTGCAAGAGCTACCATTGCACAGGCAATGAAGAATGCCTGTACCTTAAATAGCCTTGTATTTTTACCAATCCCGCGTGCCGCAAGTTCATCATCCCTCATTGCATTTAACACTCTTCCCCACGGTGAACGTAATAATATAAACACAACAACTCCACATGCTAACATAAGAACAGTAGAAAAGACGAACATTTTGAATACGGTATTTATTTCATAGCCCAGAATGCCTGGCCGTGGTATGCCAGTTATTCCAAAGGGGCCGTTGGTAAGGTCTATCCAGTTATAAAGAAGACTGTAAATTACCACCTGTACGGCTAGAGAAAGGATAACAAAGTAATCTTTCCTGAAACGCCAGGCGGGAAGTGAAACCAAAAAACTCAGGCAGCCAGTTACAAAGATCGAAGAAATTACAGAAGGAATAAAGCCCCAGCCGAAACGAACCATCAGGAGTGCAGTAGTATACGCGCCAATTCCATAATAAGCGGCATGCGCCAGTTGGAAGAGTCCACTATATCCAATTAAGAGGTTTAATGACAGGGTAATGATAATATAAATATCAAGATAAATAAGAAGGTGAAAAATATAGTTCATAACGATTCAATCCTTCCCTTGCTCCCCAGAATACCTTGGGGCCTGAAAAAAAGGAAAAGGACAAGAACAAGGAAGGTCAGGGCGTCTTCCCATCTGGCAGATGTATACCACGCCACCTGTGAACGGATTATTCCCAGTAAAACTCCACAGATAACAGGGCCTACAAAGGATCCCTTGCCACCGATAATGGTTGCAACTATTGCTATTAGTACGACATTCAAGCCGCCTTGGGGATCAAAGCCAACGTCTAATGCGGTAAGGCTTGCCGCAGTGGCGGTGAAAAATCCGCTCAGACCAAATGTCAAAAGTCGTAGCTTGATGATGTCATACCCTAGAAGCGAGAGTTGAATGGGGTTATCCGAAAGGGCAATGAGCGTTAATCCGGTATTCGACTTTTTTAGCCATATCAAAAAGAGTATTACTAAACTTAGACCCGTCAGGCCTCCTATTATCTGTGACCTTGTAAGAATTACTCCCATCAAGTTACAGGTAGTATCAACGCCTATTCTTAATACCTTTGTTTCATTTCCCCAGATAATGACAATAACCTGTACGACAATAATATAGATACCAAGCGAGGAAATTAAATGTATCAGAGGAGACACCTCTTTCTTGTAAAGAGGCCAATGATTTATTTTTTCAAAGGACATTGACAAGAAGATGGTAATGATAAAGGTAAGGATAATTGCAAAGGGAATTCCCAGTCCGAATTTCATGAAGGAGAAGAGAAGAAATGGAGAAAGTGCGTAGATAGCTCCCTGGGCGATGTAAAGTATGCCCGTAGAATTATAGACAATTGAAAAGCCAATTGCCAGTAACGCAATTAGTAATCCCTGAATAGTTCCATTTATTAATATTTGCATTATCATTAAGATATCAGTAACAAATATATCATCTTTATTTAGTGTTATTCTTAAACAGAATATCAGTTTATATCATTGGAAAACTGAGCAAGTATATACAAATGAATCTACTTTATAATCTTGATAAACAGGTGACAAATAGATGCAATGACTATTTATTCGCAATATCACACTTGAAACAATTCAGTATAGTAAAGAATTTTATAGTATATCTGAATTGTTTCAAGTGTATTATTAATAGTTACATAGTGGTATAGTGTCTTTTATGTATAGTTATCTTGATTTGTATATCATAGGTTAAGTGACCATGACTTCCTGATCAAGACGTCAATTTGTTTGAATGTGTTAAGTGGTAAGGTGCGCCTTCCTTTCATCTATACTTCAGGAACATATTGTTAAGGGTGAAATTGGTGCTGTTGGATTACAAGAATAACATAACTCGTAATTATATGTCGTTGGAAATAAGTCTGGAGTTGGCAAAGGTTTATGAGTGGAGATTTTTCTCTAAAAATGGTGGTGTATTATCATGATTAAGTCTCTCCCTGGCCTGTTTTCTATGGCGGAAGATATAGACTTATGATCACGGTGGGGAGATAAATAGGGAATTGTTCAAAAAGTGCCCCACATGTCATGAATACTCTGATGCCTATTGCTACAAATATTATCAACAGCCTGGCTTTGTGATGAGCGACAATTGGAATTCCGTTTCAACGACAATTAATAATTCCCGCTATTTTCATAATTTCAGGCAACGTGGACTTGACTTCCTGCCTCCTCCTCCTCCTCTTCTGTCTCTATTCACCGCAAACCAGACGCAAAGTTGATATTTAAAAGAAATACTGATGTAATGATTATGAGAACTGCATATTTTTCTGACAAATATTCTTCTGTTCCACTTTTTTATGTTTTTCTTTGCGATGATAAAAATAGTTACCTTATTCTTTTTTCTTTATTATCACAGATGAAAGTTTCCGGTGAAGAAGCTGGATGTGGACATTAATTCCTTGCTGATTGGATGTGTCTTATCTTTGTAAAGGTGAACCTATCTGAACCTATTCTGGCAGGTGGCAATACGCCCCAATTTTACGGAAACAGTTTTAGAATAGTAACGGCAATACCTACGGTGCCGACAATAATGCCGAAGATTTTGATCAATAAATCTTTAAGTTCCCTTCTTATTGTTGCTTTTATGTTAAGCTCAAGTTTGGTATTTTCATTGTGAATAAACTCCTTAAGGCTTTCCTGTCCGTCAACATGTGATTTCTCAATAACGTCTGCCAGGGTCTTGGCCTGTTCGTGATTAAATCCGACTGATTCAAGTTTTTCTAAATTTTCAAGCTCTCTGGTTATTGGCATTACCGTTTTCCTCTGGCAATATTAATACATCACAATGCCTGTTCTGTCAAATAAAAACATCCGAGTTGGAAAGCAATCTCAGAGATCCGGATTTCTGAAGTTAGGACATTTTTCTATCCATATTATATAGGGGGCTAAAGAGGTAGTTGTAACTGGAAGAGGCAAGTACGGAATAAGATTTAGATAAACAAATGATTAAAAAGAACCAAGACGAATCCTTGCTGATTGAATGTGTCTTATCTTTGACGGGCAGGTCATCCTGCTGAATTGCCGTAAATCACGTAAGCGATCTTCCTGTGAGAGAAGGTCGATATGTTTTGTGTACATCATCCCGAATTTCCCGGCATCCTCATATCTCCTCTTTTCTGAGATATCCTCAACATCAAATTGACGTTTGTAAAAGAGATGGTACCTTATATATTCTCTGTCATACTTACTTAGTTTTAATGATCGGTTCTGTAATGCAATAAAATATTTTAACACCAGGTATTTAGTTACATTTGCCTGTAGCTCCAGTTCGAGAAGACTGAAAGGACGATTCAATTTGTAGTTCCGGGCTATAAACAGGAAATGATCCAGCTCTTCAACAAAGCTTGCACATAAATCGATGTTTTCATCGTATATGCCAAGCCTCGGGTCATTATCCTCCAGTTCTCTGATTAATGCGTCCGGGTAATAAATACTTACTTTAAGCGCATCTCCTGCATCTCTTATTAAGACCCTTGCTCCGGAACGACTATTAACAACCGTGCTGATTTCTTCCTTAGCATAGAACTCCTTATAGCCTCTATCACCAACAATATACTGTTCGATATTGGTAATGCCCGTATCCAGTGCATAGGTTTTTTCTATCTTCTTTTGTAATTCGTTTATCAGAGGGTGTCTGATCCGCATTGTTATCTATTGAATAATTGTCTAACCCTTATGCAAGTCTTGCCTTTTCAGGGTGAAGATATTCTCTGTTCATAAAACTTAAGACCTGTGCAACCGCCTCAAACCCTTCTGATAATTGTGATAGTGTGCTTGTAAGCCTGTTTCTCCGTGCATTGGTATGCTCAGATGCAAGGCCATAATATGTTTTCCCGAAACCTATGTAATACTGTTCATCAACAGGTTTCCGTTTGTATTCATATCTGTACTTAATATACTCCGGAATCATCCCTGTCAGGAAGAGCGTATAATTGCCGATGTGACAGTATATATAAAACTTTTCAATGTTATCTGAATGCAGTGAATCTGTAATCATGTCTACTATGTATTGATGAGATTTTTTCTCATCGTCTCCCATGCTGAATAATTTTGAACTCTCGATAAATTGTGCCAACATGTTCGCAATATAGTTTGAAACATGAGTGTCTTCAAGTAAGCTCATAAGCCGGTTGTGATTCCACGGAATAACCGGCTCCATACTGTTTAACACATTTATTGTCTTTTCAATAAACTTTATATCCTCTCTTTTTTCTTTAAATGCTTTTCTCAAAAGCAATGAAAACAGAAAATAGGGAGATATAGCCAGAATACGTTCCGTACAACTCATTACTTTGTTGAATACTCTATCACTGTCGATCATTTTAGCAATTACATCTTCATCTCCGTTTATCAAACTTGCAATATTCTCATAATCATTCCGTTTTGTTACATAGCTTTCAATAAGAAAAAGGAGATCATTGTCAGATAGCCCTTGTAAGTTCTCATTTTGAAGTTCCTTAATTGCTTCGTCTTTCTCCATAAGTTTTCTCCCTAATAGTTTGAAAAGTATATATTCAGGAAATCGAAACGTTACCAAATACTTCAATGCTCGAATTATATCTACTTATACAGCCTAGTCACATGAAAAAATTTGAAATTTACGATGTTAAAACGAGCAACAATTGTACCAAAAACACGTCAATTCGCGATTTTTTCAACTTGTTTGCAGTTAATGATTTAAGGCATCTTGACGCTAGTGTCGCTGTGTTTAAGAAGCGTTAATGAGTAGTTTTTGTACAAAAATGCCCATTTTTAGCAACAATGTGACTTAATCCGAAAAAAATGGTTGAAAACTTACTCTCTTTTCCTATATGATGACATGCTCGCATAAAAATACGACTTTTCGTTTGTCAAGTAAGCTTGACGCCGACTCTTTTTAAACATTTATTTACAACTTTTAATAAAGGAATATGCATATGACAACCCTTACGTTAGATTACAAAGTTGCCGACATTAGCCTGGCGGATTGGGGACGTCGTGAGATCACCCTTGCCGAAAGTGAAATGCCCGGTTTAATGAACCTCAGAAAAAAATACGAAAAAGAGCAGCCTCTTAGCGGTGCTAATATAATCGGCTGTATCCACATGACAATCCAAACGGCCGTATTGATAGAAACACTTGTTACTCTTGGTGCAGAAGTTCGTTGGTCTTCATGTAATATTTTTTCCACACAAGATCACGCAGCAGCGGCTATGGCTGATGCCGGCGTTGCTGTATATGCCTGGAAAGGCCAGACAGAAGAGGAAAGTTCATGGTGTATCGAACAGACTATTCTCAAGGATGGAAAGCCGTGGGATGCCAATGTATTACTTGATGACGGCGGTGACCTCACTGCTATGGCTCACGAGAAGTACCCGCAAATGCTTGATAAGGTTCATGGTATAACGGAAGAGACCACAACCGGTGTTCACAGACTGTTTGACATGTTGGCAAAAGGAGAGTTAAAGGTTCCGGCAATAAACGTTAACGATTCTGTTACCAAATCCAAAAATGACAACAAGTATGGTTGTCGTCATAGCTTGAATGATGCCATTAAACGTGGAACGGATGCTCTTCTTTCCGGTAAAAAAGCCCTGGTTGTTGGTTACGGTGACGTAGGCAAAGGTTCTGCCCAGAGCTTAAATCAGGAAGGGATGATCGTAAAGATATCTGAGATTGATCCTATCTGTGGTATGCAGGCATGCATGGATGGATTTGAAGTTGTCTCTCCTTATGTAGATGGAAACAACGACGGATCTCCGGAATGCATCGACAAACAGTTATTGGGAAAAACCGACTTGATCGTAACAACTACCGGTAACGTAGATGTATGTGATCGTCACATGCTTGCCAACGTTAAACGAGGTGCCATCGTGTGTAACATCGGTCACTTTGATCTTGAGATCGATACCAAATTCATGCGCGATAACTGGAGATGGGAAGAGGTGAAACCTCAGGTTCATAAGATTTACCGATCCGACGATACGGAAGATTACATTATTCTTCTCTCTGAAGGCCGCCTTGTAAATCTTGGCAACGCAACCGGCCACCCATCCCGCATTATGGATGGTTCATTTACAAATCAAGTACTGGCACAGATGCTTCTTTACAAGGAAGCGTGGGCAGATAAACCCGAGTCCGAACGTGAGCCTGTTTACGTAAAAGTTCTCCCTAAGAAACTGGATGAAGAGGTTGCTGCAGAGATGGTTAAAGGTTTTGCAGGTGTGATTACCCGCATGACACAAAGGCAGTCTGAATACATCAGTACTCCTATTGAAGGCCCCTTTAAGCCTGAAACTTATCGATACTAAAAAATCCTGTTAAGGGTAAGGGTTACCATAAAAAAAGCACAGGAAATTAATGTTCCTGTGCTTTTTTTACTTCAAATTTGTTTCTTCTACGTATAATTATCAAACTTGATTTTCTTCTAAAACCTCGTACTCCTTCAAAACATTTCTTTATTACCCTTTTTCCCCTTACCAATCTTTTTATAGAGGGCCTTCATGCTTTCTAACGTAATAACAACCTCTGGGTGGTCAGGGCCTAATGTCTCTTCCAGTATTTTCAGTGCACGCTCATAAAGAGGCACCGCTTCTGCATATCTACCCTGGTTATAATAAAGTTCCGCCAGATTGTTTAAGGAGATTGCAACATCGGGATTGTCGGATCCAAGGGCTTTTTCATTTATTTCCAGTGCCCGTTTATAAAGTGGCTCAATTTCGGCATATGTACCTTTGATGACGTAAAGCGCTGCAATATTGTTTAATGAAATTGCAACTTTAGGATGATCAGGGCCAAATGTATCTTCTGCAACCTTTAAGGCATCTTTGGCTACATTTAAAGCATCCGGATACCGCTTCTGCTCAAAGAGTGTTTTGGCCTTGCCGTTCAGTTTCTCCCATAGTACTTCCTGGGCATATACCGACAAAGATGACGATACCACCAGGGCTATTATAAAAATAACTCTAGTCTTAAAGGAGATCAGAAGCCTTGTAATATTTACTAATATTGTCATTGGTGCAATCTATATTTTATTTTATTGTGCTGTAAGTGGTCAAAATAAAAGTTCCTTCACAATCAGAATAACAAAACCACATATGCAAAAACCTAATCGCACACTGCTGAACATCAATGATAGTACTCTGAACATTAAAATCAAGTATAAAGTAATTCTTGATTAATAGAGATTCAGGAATATAATTTACTTCATTTTGCGTTTCAAAAAAGTTAATTATTCGATATTTTAAAATATGCAGAAAAAAAAGAAAAAAAAATCAAACCAGCCAAAGCGCAAAGTTAAACGCATTTCCTCGGAACATTTAGAGAAACAGGCCCGTGAGGATTTGGCAGAAAAGAGATTTAAGCGTGCTGTAGACGGTTTTTTAGAGCTTTACCGGCTAAACGAAGAGAAGTATTTTCCCGAGCTCCTGGAGGAAAGCAATATTGGACTTGCCCGTGATTTGATCAAAAAAGGACAATTAACGAAAGCAGACGTTGTAATTGCCAATATAAAAGCATTAACCGGAGATGAAAGCGAAGGTTTTCTTGATGTTTTGGTCGCAATTAAAAAGAGAGAGTACGATACTGCCTGCAGAATATTCTCAAACCTCGTTTCGCGGGGAAACAATATTTCTAATATAAACAAAGCTCATGATGTTGCGGATGCCTTTGTTTTAGCTTTTGAGGATTTCCCTCAATTAAAAATATCCTGTCCTGGAATTTATGAAGATATAACAGTCATACAACATGCGTTGGAAGATATTTCTGCGGAAAAATTTGAAGATGCCTGGGTTGGAGTAAAACAGATATCTGTAAATTCTATATTTTCTCACTGGAAGATGTTCATCAAAGGGCTTACGGCCTTTTACACAAAAGATGACTCAAAGGCAAGATCCGCTTTTAAGCGCATTCCCTCCGACTCTCTTTTGCAAAGCATTGTAAAAAGGTATATGACACTCATTGATAATTCAAATATTGATATGAGTATTCTAAAAGAGGATGACTTACAAAAAATCTGTGTTGCGGCAGGGCATCCTGGTCTTGCGCCAGTTTTACCAAGAGCCAATTATCTGTGGAAAGTGGGGCGTTTCAGGGATTCGTATTGGCATGTCCGTGATGGTCTGAACTCTTTCCCTTCTGACAATACGGGGATTGCCGGAACACTCACGCGCTTCTACTTTAATAACATCCTTCATTTACCTGAAAAACCGGCAAAAAAATATCTAGACAGTCTGAAAAATAAAATTATCAAGCCTTCTTCCGGGGCGAACCTTGAGGAGGTATTAATAAGGAGGATCGAGTGCCTGTTATTTAATACTACGCAAACGGACGACTCAAAATACGTTAAGATATGGGAAACATTTCTTAAGGCTTACACTGCGTTTTACGGCAATAACAACGGACTGGACGCACTCGTATATTCTCACCTCGGCGTCATATTTTCTGTAGAAAAATTAAAGGAGCCATCCTTTTTCTTTTGGGAATCTCCGCATAAGGATGTCCACAATTTGAGAAATGCGCAACTTGCCGAACAATATTTTGACAAAAGTATTAGTTTGGACAAAGGAAACAAGAACGCTTATCTGGGCTTATTACGTGTATATGAAAAAACTAAAAACAAATCGAAGCAAAACAAATTGTTGGACAAATTGGCCCCTGCTTTTCCTGACGATCAAACCATTATGGCCAGGGCAGGTATCGGTTGCATAGAGCGTAAGGCTTTTATTAAAGGAACCAAATACCTTGAGCAGGCCAATATATTGGATCCGTTAGACAAAACAATTAAAGAACGTCTTGCTGTTGCCTACTTACATACCGCCCGGAATTATTACAAAAAAGGCAAGATTCAACAGGGCAGGGAGATATACCAAAAGGCGTTAAAAAACGGGTCTGCCGGCAGTGGTGATCACAACTTGGGACATGCCTATATATATGCGCGTTGGGCGGCATTAGAATTCAAGAACAATAATAAAGGTATAGGCGAAGAAAAATTCAGGCTCTCCATGGAAGGAGTGGAAAATCATTTACCACTCCTTTATTTTACACAATTAATATATCGAGAGAATGATGTCCAGGATGTTTATGCGAGAAACGTAAAAATGTTAATTGATATAGAGTGGATGAAACCCCCTGCCCCTGCAGTTGCAGTCTCTCTAATCAAAACATATTCCTATATGGCCATAAAAAGCCAACCAAGATGGTTGTATCAGGAAAAGAAAAGAGTGGTAAGATACGCTCTTGATGCCGTCGGCAAACCATGTTCACGAGACGATGCACTGTTTATTATCGATTTCGATGCGGCTGATGGATATGAAACCGAATTAGGCGATCAATATATCAAAAAAATGTTAAAAGAGGACAAAGAAGATCCTCAGATCCTTTATTTGAAATTTAAACGAAATAGGATGAGAGACTTTAGTACCCCACCAAACAAAAAGGACATTAAGGAGCTAAACAGAATTCTTCATATTGCTGAAAAGAGGAACGAAATGGAACTAATAACGGATCTGAAAAAAACAATTGAAGAATTCGACCATATAAGTGAAATGCCGAATATATTTGGCAGCCAGTCGCCCTTTGACATCTTCGGTGACAACTTTGAGGATGGCGACAATGATGGGCTTGACTTTGATGATGACTTGGAACTTGAAATGTATGCTAATTTCCTGGAAGAGCTCCTGCTGCAGGGCAACGGTAGCAAGAGAAAAAAGAAGAAAAAGAGGAAATAAAAAAATGACTCCATATGAAATATTGGGCATCAATTCATCTTCCGATGACAAAGCTATTCGTAATGCTTATCTGCAATTAGTAAAGAAGCATCCACCCGACAGGGATCCTGAAAAATTCAAGAAGGTTGCCGATGCTTATGAGACCGTGAAGGATGAAAACAGGCGTTTGAAATATTATATATTTAACAGAGATGTTCCCGTCGACTGCCCGTTTGAAGCATTGGTATTACATGTCAAAAATACTGAAAAGAGAACACCGCCAGATTTTGAACAATTTAAGGAGTTGTTAAGAGATGTTTAGTAAATATTTTGGTAAACAGAAGAAGGTTGATGATGGGCTGGAAGCGTGGAAAGAGGGAATTGAGGACGATTTTAAACAGTGGATGAACGAGTTAACTGAAATCCCGGAAGTCAAACCACCTCTTGATGTGCCGGATATATTTTCATTCTACCAGGAGCTGTGTGTACTCAGAAGTGAGACTCGCAAAGGCGGACGACGGAATCAGGATCTCTTGACACGTTTCGGAGAGAACCTGTCAGGTTTCCAACAGACGCTGGAGGAGGTTCAAAACAGTTTGTGCCGTATGGATAAGAAAGGAAGTAACCTTGAGGACAACAAGCCTATCTTTCTGCCACTGGTTGATATTCTTGAAAGGATGGAGAGGCTAAGGGAAAGATTGGAATTCCCTCCCGAAAATACCAATTCCGAGGTGCATCATGCCGGCGGCTGGAAGGCGCGATTTAATCGGTTTCTGGAAAAATGTTTACTAACCACTTCCGACAACCTCGATAATTGGGAAAAAGCATGGAACAGCCTTAAGGATGGGTTCGAAATCACCCTTTCTCATTTGGATAGCTTACTAAAGAAGGAGGGGGTTACAAGGATTAAAACCGTTGGAATAGACTTTAACCCGGCGCTGATGACTGCGGTTGCCGTAGAATACACGGAGGAGCGCCAGGAATACTTAGTCCTTGAAGAGATTTCCCCCGGTTTTTTATTTAATAATATTGTTATAAAATTGGCAGAAGTGAAAATATCTAAAAAGAAGGAGCATAAATAAAAATGGAAACAATTGTAGGCATAGACCTCGGCACCACCAACTCTGAAATAGCGGCTCTGAAAGATGGAAAACCCGTGGTTCTCGATGTTGAGAATGAATTAATTATGCCGTCATGTGTCGGTATCGACAAAACCGGTGCTCTTGTTGTAGGGAGAAAAGCAAGAAATCAGATAATATCTGACCCTGAATCAACGGTATCGTCCATTAAGCGAAAAATGGGAGAAGATGCAAAGGTACGGTTGGGAGATAAAGAGTTTGCGCCTGAGGAGATATCCTCCTTCATCCTGTTAGAACTGAAAAAACACGCTGAGAAATATTTGGGAGAGAAGATCAAAAAAGCCGTTATTACCGTACCTGCTTATTTTGATGACCGCCAGAGGAACGCAACTAAAGACGCGGGCATATTGGCGGGGCTGGAGGTGGTCAGGATAATTAACGAACCAACCGCTGCCGCAGTTGCTTATGACGCTGGGCATACCGAAAACCAAAAGATCCTGGTTTACGACCTGGGTGGAGGCACCTTTGACGTATCCCTCGTAGTTGTTGAAGATGGTGTAGTCGAAGTTAAGGCAAGCCACGGCGACACCAGGCTGGGTGGAGACGATTTTGATCGGTTGCTAACCGATCATGTAGTAGGCGGTTTTAAGGCGAAACATGATGTTGACCTGAATAAAGATCTTAAAGCCGCAAGTCGGCTTAAGGTCGCCATGGAAAAGGCAAAACGTGAACTGTCAGACAATCCCTTTGCCAAAATCAGGGAGGAATTCATTTACCAGGATATAAACCTCGATATGGAAATATCGAGGAGCGAGTACGAAGACATGGTACGCCCTCTTTTAGAGAAGACATTAAACTGTATTCACCTGTGCCTTAAGGATGCCGAGTTATTACCCAAAGAGATAGACAAAATAATTCTGGTGGGAGGGTCGACACGCACCCCTTTAGTACACGAAATAATAAAAAATGATGTAGGCATTGAACCTCATTATGAAATAAATCCTGATTTAATAGTAGCCATGGGGGCAGCAATTCAGGGAGGGACTATTGCAGGCCAGCAGACAGATTCCATCTTGGTTGATATTACGCCATATACATTCGGTACCAGCGCTGTCGGAGAACATAATGGAGAGTATCATCCTGACATATTTATTCCAATCATCAAGAGAAATACCCCATTACCCGTAAGCAAAGGGGACGCGTTTGGAACATTAATGGACAACCAGGAGGCGGTAAATGTGAACATATATCAGGGAGAGGAGCCCCTCGCGATCGATAACATCTTCATCGGCAACTTTTTAGTCCAGGGCTTAAGCAAAGTTCCTGCCGGTAACAAAATAGTCTTAAGCCTGGAACTCGATATTAATGGCATCTTAAAAGTCACGGCGGTTGAACACCGTACCGGGCTTTCCAAGGTGGTGTCAATGGATACCAAAAATACTAAGCCACACTTAGATCTGGAAGAGGCAAAAAAGAATATTGCTTCTCTGATCGGCACGGAAGAAGATAGTGGGGAGTGTGAGGATGGTTCTGGGAATGAAGATGTTGGCTTAAAAGTGATAGATACAGAGGATGCAGAAAAGCGGGAAATTCTTAAGAAGGCAAAAGAGCTTAGAAAACACGCGGAAAGATTACTGGATTCTGTAAAACCGGAAGATGCTGAGGAGATACGTGATTTGCTGGAGAAGAGCCTGGAAGCCGCGAATGAGAATGATATGGTATGCCTATCAGACATTAACGAGTCCCTTGAGGACATGATCTTTTATCTGGATGATTAATGGAGATAAAATGTCCGTCGTGTAAAAAGGTAAACTCTGATTCTCCTGAATGTATAAGATGTGGCTGCGAACTTAATATATTAATAGCAATATTACAAGCCGCGGAGAGTGAAATCTCAATGGGTAAAGCAAAACTGCTAGGTGGAGAATTCCAGGATGCGTTGGAGCATGCAACACAGTCATGGAATTTAAAAAAAACATCTAATGCTGCGAAACTAGCATTCCTTGCAAACATCTCAACAGGAAAATACGAAGAAGCGCTTAAATGGTATCTGATGGCTCCAGGTAGGAACTTAGAGCCCAGGAAAAATGAAGTTAAGCTTTTCGCATAAATACGCAGGTATGGGCCGTCTCCTGACGGCGATCGCCAACAGGAGTTGGCTCCTACCAGATTCAAATTTCCTATGTATTAACTTATCATGGCAGGGCAAGTATGGACGGAGTCAACAATGTTTGATTCAGGAAGTTTGCATTTTTTAACAATATCAATGATTCCAGTTTCTAAAATGTAAGGAATAATGATCCAAGAAAAATACAACGCTTCTGCACGTTACGAGGATTTGATTCTTAAGAGCCTTTCCAGGTTCTTTATTTGCACGGGGAGAAACGAAGCCCTTCCCTAGATAAAAGGTGCAGAGAACTATAAGATACCCATTACTTTTTTGACTCTGCCTTCGCCAGGTTAGGAGACACGGATATTAAATTATTATCTTTGAAATGTACATCATAATCCTTACCATTAGATGAGGTTAATGTTCCCAAACCGTGCAACGATCCGTCTTTAAAATCGCCTACGTATTTTTCGCCGTTAGGCATGGTCAACGCTCCCTTACCATCATATTTGCCATTATTGAATAGGCCCACATATTTTTCACCGTTTGGCTTTGTTAGAGTACCCTGGTCGCTATATTCACCATCCTTGAAATTTCCAACGTAGCTTGAACCATCTGGCAGGGTCAACGACCCTTTACCGCTGTACTGGCCATCATTAAACGCTCCAACATATTTTGTACCATCAGAATAAGTAAAAGAACCCTGGCCGCTACATGCACCATCCCTGAAATTTCCAACGTAGATTGAACCTTCAGGCAAGGTTAAAGATCCTTTGCCATGGTATTGACCATTATTAAACGTTCCAATGTATTTTGTACCATCAAAGTATGTTAAAGTGCCTTCCCCGCTATACTTGCCAGCCTCGAAATTTCCTACATATTCTTCTATACCAAAGAGTGTATAAGTGCCATGTCCGTCTTTACAATCCCCTTCTATACAGACTCCAAACCCACCAAAAGTATTCAGGGGAGAAAAACAAACCACCAACATTAATATCCCAATAACAGTGGAGAAATATTTCAAATATTCTTTATATCCTCTTATGTTCTTCATAATAAAGACGCCTTTCTATAAAAAAAAGCAATTACAGCAATTTATTAAGAATCTTCTTTGAAGGAGTGACACAGAAGCCTGTGTCACTCCTTTTTCAACAATTACTGTGGTTGTTACAGTACCACTATCAAAATTAGTTTTCAGTTACAGCCCAGCTTCTTTCCTTAATATCTCCGCTTTATCAGTTTTTTCCCATGAGAAGGAATCTTCAGATCTTCCGAAATGACCGTGCCTGGCCGTAACCTGGTAAATAGGTCTCCTCAACTGTAGATGATCGATAATACCTTTTGGTGTAAGATCAAAATGCTTCTCGACCAGTTCTTCTATTTTCGCTTCCGGAATTTTGGCTGTATTTTCTGTTAATATCAGAACTGACATTGGCTTGGCAACGCCAATCGCATAAGACAACTGAACTTCACACGCATCTGCAAGACCGGCAGCTACTACATTTTTAGCAACATAACGTGCAGCATAGGCAGCACTGCGGTCAACTTTGGAAGGATCTTTTCCGGAAAATGCCCCGCCACCATGCCTTGCCCTACCTCCGTAAGTATCAACAATGATCTTTCTTCCGGTCAGGCCACAGTCTCCCTGCGGCCCGCCTATTACGAAGCGACCGGTTGGATTTATGTAGTATTTGGTTTTATCATCCAACATGTCTGCGGGAATAACCTGCTTTACTACCTTTTCAATTATGTCATTTTTCAGTTGATCATGAGAAACGTCCGGAGCGTGTTGGGATGAAATTACAACTGCGTCTACCCTTATAGGCTTGCTGCCGTCATATTCAACAGTTACCTGTGATTTACCATCAGGCCTGAGATAGCCAAGGTCTCCGGTCTGCCTCTCCTCTGCCAGTTTTTTGACTAAACGATGAGCCATACAGATTGGGAGAGGCATTAATTCCTCTGTCTCGTTACAGGCAAAGCCGAACATCATGCCCTGGTCTCCGGCTCCATGTTCACTGTGCAGGCCCTCACCTTCT
>JAIQZR010000127.1 GCA_021777035.1 Candidatus Scalindua sp.
CAAGGAGATACTTAATGAGTAGAAAAACGGTCATAGTTGATGGTTGTACCGCATGTGCGCATGTGGTGCATGCTACTAATGAAATTATCACAATCTATCCGATAACGCCTTCTTCTCCTATTGCGGAAATCTGTGATGCGAAGTCAGCAAAAGGACAGAAAAACATATGGGAATCGGTGCCAAAAGTAAGTCAGATGCAATCCGAAGCAGGTGTTGCAGGGGCAGTTCATGGTTCACTTACTACCGGAGCAATGGCCACAACTATTTCTGCGTCTCAGGGTCTTCTCTTAATAATCCCAAATATGTACAAAATCGCTGGCGAGTTGACGCCAACGGTATTTCACATAACTGCCCGTTCTCTTGCTGCCCAGGGGTTATCCATTTTTGGAGACCATTCAGACGTAATGGCGGCACGTTCTACCGGATTTGCCATGTTGTGTTCTCAAAATGTACAGGAGTCAATGGATTTTGCGCTTATCGCCCAGGCTGCCACACTTGAATCCAGGATCCCTTTCATGCATTTCTTTGACGGATTCAGGACTTCCCACGAAGTACAGAAGATTGAAGAGGTTAGCTTTGATGATATGCGCGCCATGATCGACGATGATCTTGTAATTGCCCATCGCCAGAGAGGTCTTACCCCTGATCGTCCAAATATCCGAGGTACATCACAGAACCCGGATGTGTATTTCCAGGGAAGAGAGACCGTTAACAAATACTATGACGCAACACCGGGAATCGTCCGGAAAGCAATGGATAAGTTTGCCAGCGTAGTCGGACGTCAATATAAACTGTTTGATTACCTGGGCGACCCTGATGCAGAACGTATTATTGTCATAATGGGTTCTGCAAGCGAAACTGTATTGAATACCGTAAACGCACTAAATGCCAAAGGTGAAAAACTTGGAATAGTCCTGGTCAGGCTTTACCGGCCATTTGATATTGAAGCTTTTGATGAAAGCTTGCCGTCAAGTGTAAAATCAATTGCAGTGCTTGACCGTACTAAGGAACCCGGCGCAATTGGCGAACCGTTATACCTTGATGTCAGAACCGCTATTGGCGAGATGATGGACAAAGGTACATCAAAGCTGAAAGAGTACCCGAAAATAATTGGCGGACGCTATGGTCTTGGATCCAAAGACTTTACTCCTGCCATGGCAAAGGCAATTTATGATAATCTCTCATCAGAAAAACCTAAAAACCATTTCACCATAGGGATTAATGATGATGTTACCGGTACAAGCCTTGAATTTGATGATTCTTTTGACGTAGGAGATAAAAATGAATTCAGGTCTCTATTTTACGGTTTAGGAGCTGATGGTACGGTAGGTGCAAATAAAAATACCATTAAGATTATCGGAAATGAGACGGATAATTACTCGCAGGCGTACTTCGTTTATGATTCTAAAAAATCAGGTGCAACCACGGTATCTCATCTTCGTTTCGGAAAAGATAAAATACAGAAACCGTATCTCATCAAAAAAGCAAATTTCATTGCATGTCATAATCCTTCATTTCCGGATAAGATAGACATGCTTTCAAATGCGGAAGAGGGGGCTACATTCCTTCTTACCACAGCTCACAATAAAAATGATGTTTGGGACACATTGCCTGTTGAGGTACAGGAGCAGCTAATATCCAAAAACATGAAATTCTATATTATCGATGCCATTGCACTTGCTGAAGATATTGGTCTTGGCGCAAGGATAAACATGATCATGCAGACGGCATTTTTTGTCATATCAGGAATTATCCCTAAAGAGGACGCCGTTAAATCAATAAAAACCGAGATTAAAAAGACGTATATGAGGAAGGGCGAAGATATAGTCAATTTAAATTATAAAGCGGTTGACACTGCGTTACAGAATATTGTCGAGGTACCAGTCCCTGCTAAAGCTACCAGCTGCAAATGCATGCGCCCTCCGGTACCGGAACATGCACCTGAGTTTGTAAAAAACGTAACTGCTAAATTGCTGGCTGACAAGGGAGATTCCCTCCCTGTATCAGCAATGCCTGCTGATGGAACATGGCCAACTGGGACTACTCAATATGAGAAACGAAATATCGGTATTAATATTCCCGTCTGGGAACCTGATGCCTGTATTCAATGCGCCCAGTGTTCATTTGTCTGTCCGCATGCCAGTATAAGGGTAAAGGCATATGATCCTTCAGAACTCGAAGGCGCACCTTCCACCTATAAATCTATAGACGCGACAGGTAAAGACCTTAAGGGGCTTAAGTTTACCGTACAGGTTGCCCCCGAAGACTGTACCGGTTGTGCTTCGTGTGTTTTCAACTGCCCTGGGCAGAAAAAGGATTCTGATGGGAACAAAATAGAAGGTGTTAAGGCAATAAACATGAAGATCCAGGAGCCGATACGTAAGAGTGAAGCAGAAAATTACGATTTCTTTCTCAATCTTCCTGAAACTGACAGATCGCGATTCAGTGTTACCAGTGTTAAAGGAAGTCAGTTCGTCAAACCTCTTTTTGAATATAGCGGTGCATGTTTAGGTTGTGGAGAAACTCCTTATATCAAATTAATGACGCAGATGTTTGGTGATCGTCTGATGATTGCGAACGCAACAGGTTGCAGTTCCATATACGGTGGAAACCTTCCAACGACACCTTACACAACAAGAGATGATGGTAGAGGGCCGGCATGGTCAAATTCGCTATTTGAAGACACTGCTGAATTTGGTCTTGGTATGCGCCAGACAATGGACAAGTTCCATTTTCAGGCGATAGAGTTGATAGACCGCCTTGCTGCAGACCCTTCTTATGCAGATTTAAAGGATCTGTTTAGTGCAATCAAGGAAAATGCAGACGTATCAAAACAGGAAGCTATTGAGGAGCAGAGGGTTCGCGTTGATGAACTGAAGAAAAAACTGTCAGGATGCGATTCTCCTGAGGCAAAGAGCTTGCTGTCCCAGGCTGACTATATCATTAAGAAGTGCGTATGGGCGATTGGAGGAGATGGCTGGGGCTATGATATCGGTTATGGAGGAGTTGATCATGTACTGGCAACCGGAGAGAACATAAAGTTATTGATCATGGACACGGAGGTATATTCAAATACCGGCGGTCAGATGTCAAAAGCGACACCCCTTGGGGCAGTTGCCCAGTTTGCAGCCGGTGGGAAAAGAACCCCTAAGAAGAATATCGGCATGATCATGTCAACGTACGGTAATGTCTATGTTGCCCAGGTGAACTTTGGTGCAAATCCGGCCCAGACACTCAAGGCATTTGCAGAAGCGGATGCATATGACGGTCCCGCTTTGATAATTGCCTATTCAGTTTGTATTGCACACGGCATGGATATGAGTAAGGGAATAGAGGCGATGAAGAAGGCTGTGACAAGTGGTTACTGGCCACTCTATCGATATAATCCTGAACTCGAAGCACAAGGTAAAAACCCACTTCTTATCAACAGCAAAGAGCCTTCAACTCCATTTGAAGAGTACGCCTATCGCGAGAACCGTTACAAGGCATTGAGAGCAGCTGATCCGGAAGCAGCAAAGGAGCTTATGACACAGGCAAAAGCCGACATCAAGAGAAGATGGAATCTACTCAAACACATGGCAGCCTGGGATCCTTCGGCGTAAGGTTTGTTAAGACATGTTTAAATATACGTCATTTAGTTCGTAGCGCGGTAGGGTAGATTAAAAACCTCGGGGTTTTTGGCCGGGGAAGCGATAGCGGATCACTATGGTTATACGTGCATATGAAATTCAAGTTTTCTGACCACGCAAAAGAGCAAATGGAAGGCAGTTCTATTTTAAAATCTTCATCATTCCAAAGAATACAGGCCCTCATCTTAGTTTAATCATTCTGTTTCAGCTTCATCTCTTAATCGCTTCCAGAAGGATTCAACACCTAGCTTCCCTACCCAATGCTCCGGATATTCCAAATTTAATTTTTTATACTGTACTTCATAAACCCGCAAGGCATCGATAAATTGTTTTTCACTACCCCCTGATAGTTTTGACCATCTCAATTTAGTTTTACGATATCTCGAGGTCTTCTACTTTGGGTAGGTCTTTTGTTGATTTCAAACCAAAATGGTGCAGAAACTTTGTGGTAGTCCCATAAAGGAGTGGACGCCCCAATACTTCATCACGCCCTGTAATCTTTACAAGGCCCCTTTCCACTAGTGTTCTAATCATTTGTCCGGATTGGACTCCACGGATCGCTTCAATATCTGCGCGTATGATGGGTTGTTTGTATGCGATGATAGCTAGAGTTTCCAGGGCCTGTTGTGAAAGCTTGCTTTCGCTGCTTTTCTTTCTTATCTTGGATATCCATTCATGGTACTCAGGGCGTGAAAGTAATTGAAACCCATTTGCAATCTCTTCAATCTGAAAGACCTTATCATGAGTGTCGTATTCCTCCCGTAGTTGCCGAATCACTTCCTGAATTTCCCTGGCATCAGTGTTGCCAACTATATCACTTAACTTGCGCGTAGAAATAGGCTCTTGAACAGCAAATAAAACGGCCTCTACTATTCTTTTGACTTCGTCAGGAGATTTCTTTTCCAATGGTTCCATTGATTATTGTGAATACATTGTGTAAATGATGTACTATTATTACAACTGTATGGTAGCAACGGGCTAACTTAAATCAAACATCTTTCTTTTGCTTTAGAACAATAAATTTAGACGCCTTGTCAGGACGTTTAATGAACATTAGTATGTCCTCTTCATCTTGAATCTTCAAGATCGTCTGATAAAGCTCATCACTACTAGTAACAGATTTGTGTTGAATTTCTACTATAAGATCACCTTTTACTAATCCCGCCTTAGAGGCAGGACTTCCCTTCTCTACGTTGGTTATAATTACACCTTTTTCATCTTTATATCCTAAATTGATAGACAACTTGCTAGTAAGATTTTGCACAACCAGTCCCAGGTTTTGAAACAGTTCATTTTTGCTTCTTGCTTCGGATTTTTTTGTCTCCAGGATAGCAGTACTAAGCGTTAATTCCCGGCCATCTCTTAATACGATCATTTCAACCTCTTTGTTGATTTCTGTTCCTTTAACAAGACTTCTAAGATGAAGGAGATCTTTAATCGTTTTGCCATTATATTTGATTATCACATCGCCGCTCTTAATACCGGCATTGGCAGCTGATGAGCCGATCTCTATACCACTTACGAGAGCACCCAGATTATTTTTAAGCCCGAGGGCTCTTTGCAATTCTCTGGTAACAGGTTGGGCCGTAACACCTAGCCAGCCTCTGGTAATTTTCCCATATTTAATCAGATCTTCAGTTGCTTTTGTAACTACATTTATTGGGACAGCAAGGCTTATTCCAAAAAATCCGTCTATCCGCTTTGGTGGCATAGTGCTTATGCCTACTACCTCTCCACTCAGATCTACGAGTGGGCCACCATAGCTATCAGGATTAATGGCAGCATCAGTCTGCACAAAATCTTCAACTCCAGTGATCTGCAAGTTAGACGTTCCCTTTGCACTGATTATGCCGCTTGTAACTGTCTGTCCCAGCCCAAAAGAACTACCAATTGCCAAAACAATTTCCCCTAGTTCCAGAGAATCCGAATTGCCAAATCTGGCCGGTGTCAAGCCCTCAGCATTAATCCTTAACACCGCAATGTCTGACCTCTCATCTGTACCAACAATTTCAGCCTTATACTCACTTCCATCATACAATCTAATGATAATCTCGCCAGCATTCTTTATCACATGTTTGTTTGTAACGATAAAGCCTTTCTTGTTATAGACTACACCTGAGCCCTGGCCTTTAATTCTGAACCCTCCGCTTTGTGACTTGGCCTTTAATATCTTAGTTGTACGGATGTTTACAACGGAGGCTTTTGTTTTTTTTACTATAGAAACAAAGGTATCGGAGAGGGATTTGTTTACCTGACTTGCGTGGGAAAACGAACTTGTAAGAAAAAGTATACTTATTACCAAGAGATAATACCGGCCGTATATTAGTAAAAACCGTATATTAGTTAACGTTTGTTTCACCCGCTTTTTCATCTTTTTCATTATCGAGGATCTTATATAGTTCATCACCTTCAATGACCTCTTTTTCGATCAGTATTTTTGCCAGCTTAATAAGCACTGGCTTCTTGTTCTCTAGCAGCTCTTTAGCTTTTGTGTAAGTGTCATCAATAATCTTCTTAACCTCCAGGTCTATTTCTCTTGCAGTCTCTTCACTATATTCTTTACCGGTGCTCATACCATAACCCAGGAAAGATTTATTTTCCGGTTCAAAAGCCATAATACCCAGTTTATCACTCATTCCGTAATATTTCACCATTCTCCTTGCTATCTCTGATGCTTTTTCAAGATCATTCTGAGCCCCTGTAGATATCTCTTGAAAGATTATCTCCTCCGCAATTCTACCACCAAGAAGAACACATATACGTTCTATCAATTCACCCTTGGTCATCATATATCTATCTTCAGTAGGTAGCTGAAGAGTATAACCCAATGCAGCGATACCTCTTGGTATTATTGATATTTTCTTTACCTTGTCTGCCGTTTTTAAAAATGACGCTACCAGCGCGTGTCCGCATTCATGATAAGCCACAATTTCTTTTTCCTTCTTGTTTATTATTCTTTTTTTCTTTTCAAGCCCAGCCATGACCCTCTCTATCGCTTCTTCAATTTCACTCATGCCAACTGTTTCCTTGCTACGTCTGGCAGCCAGCAATGCGGCCTCATTTATTATGTTAGCCAAATCAGCACCGACAAAACCCGGAGTCATGGCAGCAATAGATTTAAGATTTACATTCTTGTCAAGTTTTACACCTTTTGAGTGAATTACTAAAATTGCCTCTCTACCATGCAAATCCGGTCTATCAACAACAACCTGCCTGTCAAATCGTCCTGGCCTGAGCAAGGCTGGATCAAGTGTTTCCGGTCGATTGGTGGCACTCATGATTATTACACCTGCATTAGCGCCAAAACCATCCATCTCCACAAGCAGTTGGTTCAGAGTTTGCTCTCTTTCGTCATGCCCACCAACAGGGTTTGAACCTCTTGTCTTCCCTATCGCGTCAAGCTCGTCAATAAAGATTATACACGGCGCCTTTTGAACTGCCTGCCCAAACATGTCTCTTACTCTTGAAGCCCCAACGCCTACAAACATCTCTACAAACTCAGAACCACTGATACTGAAGAATGGCACTCCTGCCTCTCCGGCAACAGCCTTTGCCAGAAGTGTTTTTCCGGTTCCAGGAGCACCAACCAGAAGCACCCCTTTGGGGATCCTTCCCCCTAAATTCGTAAATTTATGAGGTGTTTTAAGGAACTCTACTACTTCCTGCAACTCCTCCTTTGCTTCGTCTATACCTGCAACATCGTCAAAGGAAAATTTCAAATCTTCCTGGGCATATATTTTACCTTTACTCTTCCCGAATGACATTATACTGCCTGTAGCCCCCCCCATCTTTTTGAATACAAAACGCCATATGAGAAAGAAAATACCTATAGGCAAAATCCATGTAAATAAGAACTGCTGCAACCATGTATTTTCATAGTTTCCGGCATATTGAACACCTTGAGCTTCAAGTTCTTTAACGAGATCAGGGTCATCAACTCTTGCGGTAACAAAAGTTTGATTTTTACCCAACCTCAAGTCATCATCCCTGAGTGTCCCCTTTATAAGGCTGGATGTAATCTGACATGATTCAACCCTGCCATCTTTAACAAGACTCTTAAATTCGCTATAAGATATATTTCCACTAACCGGGTTAAACAGGTACGAAGAGAGACTCATGAAGAGAAAGGCAGCGATGAGAATGTACCATATCTGAAGATTAAATGGCTTCTTTGCAGGTTCTTTTTTTTGTTTATCCATAGTTACGTCTTAATCTTTTGTATACATAAAATTAAATAAGTCTGTCTTTTTCCAAACTTGAAGATTTGGAAAAGGGGTTATTATACACTATTCAAACACTAGTACATATCAAATTTTTGACGATATCCCGTTTACGACAGCAGAGTAATTATCTATTCTATTACTGTTTGGTTTTTGGTTTTTGGTTTTTCAACAACCCGGATTCTAGTTGTAGAAATACCTATTTCAATGATTATGTGCCCGGCCCTTTACCCTCCTCCTCTGCCAGAGCTCCTTCCTCCACTTCTTCTTCATCTTCTTTCTTGTTTGATTTGGGATGCGTGAGTACATCAATAATTCTTTTGACAGAGTCAGTTACCGGCCTCAAACCTATCATTCTACTCTCCGGATTCAAGAGTGTTCCTGTTATTTGTACCGTTGTCAGTTTTTTTCTGACACCACCAATGACAAAATCCATTAACCCGCCAATAAATGGTATCTGAGAAAAAGTTTCGTTGCTTAAACCGGCGACCACAGTCAAATCAATTGTCCCATCAAAACCCACTTCCCCAACGCAGCCCAGTTCAATGGCATTGCTCAACACCACTAACTCTTCCACATACACGATTTTATCTTTTATTGAATATTTTAGAGTTGCAGTATGAAATGCTTCCTTCTTTGGCAATGACAGATTCAAGAGTTTTAAGATACTTAATACTGCCGGAACCTCAGAAAGGTAGCCCTCTCTTAATTTAGCATACCCGCTGGCAGAAAAGTTTTGCTCATCGTCGCCTTCACCTTGAAACTCAATATTTCCCTCACACTTTCCTGTCAATTTTTGAGGCATTTTTACAAAACTCTCCATCAATCCGGATAAAGAGACCTTGTCAAAATTGAACTTCCCCGAATACCTTCCTTTTGGTGGCCCCTTATCCACTTTGATCGAACCGTTGATCACCCCACCATTACAAGTCCCATTAAACTTCCGACTTGTCAGTTGTTTATTATCAATATTTACCCTACCGTCTATGTCTGATATTGTTAACGGGAACCTGGCAAATCCAAGCTCGCATCCTTTAGCATTCATGGTGATTGAACGCCTGTCAACACCCTCCACATCATTAACTTCATCCTCAATGATTACATCCACTCTTCCCACAGGTTCGATTATAATACTTTCATTTTTGAGTAGTTTAGAAAATCTATCTAATACTTCTTTAGTAACTTTTAAATCAGTAACATCGTATAATACTTTTTTATTTTTATTTATCAGACTCAGTGTGCCATTACCAGTAACATGTGAAAGCTGGCTACCCGCAACAACGTAGCCACGCAAGCTTTTGAATTGAAAATTATTTTTATCGATTATTACCCTGCCTATAATATCTGACACTTTAAAAGGTAATATTGCAGACTCATATTCATTGCCCTTACAGTCAGCAGTGACTACGTATTCATCTTTGCTGCTATCATCATGCCCGGTATACTTGACAGTCAAATCAACTTGCCCTGTAGGCTTATTCTGAGACCATATTTCCTCACCTTTCTTTGGGATACCCTTAATTATCTCCTCTGTCAGATCCAGATTTGGGATTGAAACCGTAAATTCCTTCTCTCTGTTTTTTAAATTTACCATTCCATCAAACGTGGCAAGGTTGATATGAGGACCATTTTGGAGATAGCCACTCATATTCTTGAAATATATTTTTTCTCCGTCCATTTTAAGAAGCCCAATAATATTAGACATACCGTAAGGGGCACTCGGGTGCCTTGCCTTAATCCCATTGCAAATTACCTGTGCCGAATAGTCGGTGACTGATTTATCCTCATTGCTTTCATATTTTATTGCTAAGTCTACATTTCCTTCCGGTTTATAACTATCCCATACCTTTTCACCATCAGGGACCATATTCATAAGTTTTTTTGTAATGTTAAAATTTGGAATATTCAAATTCACTCTTTTCTTCGCGCTACCAATACCAAAGAAGGCATCAATCTCCCCATGAGACTGCTTCCCCTCATTTTGAACGTCTCCCTCCAGGTTCTTTAAAAACACACCTTTTTTAGAATATTCTAATTTGCCGTTAATATGTTTTATTAAGAACGGCCATTTTACGTACTCAGCCTCCCCGTCATCCATATCAAGCTCCAGTAAATAATTCATCCTTCTTTCGTTGTTCTTATTATTGAAATCAAGAGTACAAGAAAAGTCAAACTTTCCCCGAGGAGAATATGCCTTCCAGAACTTTTCTCCTATTACGGGTATCTCTTTCATAAGCGCTTCCGTCATGGTCTTGTCTGTGGTATGGGCTACCAGCTTCAGTTCCGGCGTCACAAGGTTGGTATCAACGTCTAGCTCCAGCCCGCTCCAAAACCCATCATGAATAATGCCTGTAATATGTATATCCCTTAACGAACCACCGAATTGCTGGCCAAATAGATCCACGTTCTCAATGTTTAAAACACCTTCTCTGAATATTGTCTTGTCAAACACATGAATATTACCAGACCTGACAACAACCCCGCCTCTAAGCTGTTCAGTAGGATATTTTATGTTTGCATGATCTAGATACACCTTAACACCATTGAGGAACCTCCATATTGCGCCCTTTTGTCTGAGCAAAAACAGTTCAGGAGAAATAATCATAATACTGTTGATCAAAACCTCTCCTCTTAATAAGGCCAGGGGCTCATATCTAATAATAATCTTTTCGACCTCGAAGCGTAGTTTTTCAGCACCCTTCCCTTCAAACTTGACCTTACTTAATGTAATCCCTTTAGAAAAATCAAGATGTGCATTCTCGATGCTGGCCGTACCGCCAGTATAATCTTCCAATGCGTTAATGACCCTTGTTTTAATTGCTTCGTCTGATGTAATGGTTTTAAGTGTTATATATCCACCTATCAAAACACATCCGAAAACAGCGAAGAGGATAATTAATATCAGTAAAACTCTGGATTTTATCAAAACTGCTCCTGTGTTTAAATTCGTTAAATTCCTGCAACATAAAAAGATACAGCCATTTTACACCTATTTCAAGTATAAATTAGTTGCAAATTCATCCATCATAGATTTACCGGCTCAATAGAGCCTGTCCGGTTGGACGCAACAAAGAGGGCCGCAGTTCCGGACAGTATATTGTTTGACAAAGCAGGTGCTTTAAGAACCTGCTTTGTCAAACAACACTAACACCTTCATATATATATTCTCAAATAATTTGTTCTTTTGTTCTTCAAGCCCATGCTCCATCACCATATGCTATATGATACCCGACAACGCTTCCAACTCTATTACAATTGAGGAAGGCATAAAACCGAATGCTTTCGCTTGACTGTTATCCAGAGAGAGATCTTTTGCCCTGGGGGCGGTTACCGGAACGTCCGCGACACGACATGGTATAAGCCTGGCATTGTCTATATGGAAAATCCCGGACGCCAGTCTGGCAAAATCATATCGTGATACTCTTTCATCTCCGCTTAAATGCAAAATACCACTTATATTACCAAGGGCCAACAAAATCCCTGATGCTGCATCTCTGACGGAAAGAAACGTCCTGTATTCATCAACAAATAATTGTACATCCTGGTGCATTCTCATCGCCTCAACATTTTTCTGAAACCAGCTCCTTGACCTTTCAGGGTGATAGCCAAACATTATAGACGTTCGGCAGACAACCATCTCCGGACAACGTTTTAACATCCCATTTTCAGCCAATACCTTTTGCTCTCCGTACACATTAATGGGACAGACCGGATCGTCCTCTTTATACGGGGCGGCTAAACCATCAAATACCATATCTGTAGAAACGAACACCAGAGGAATACTCCGTTCCATGCAAAGACCAGCAATATTGATTGAAGTATCTACGTTTATCTTGTGCGACTCCGTTTGGTTGACTTGACAATAACTTGTATTGGCTGCGGCTGCGGCATGAACAACAGCATCAGGCACCACATCTACAAATAGTTGTTTAAGCCCACTATAATCTGTTAAATCCACAACATTTATGTTTATACCGACAATATCAATTGAATTGTAAAAAGCTACACCAAATACATCCCATGACTTATGTGCGATCGTACAGATATTCCACCCAAGAAAACCACTGGCACCGGTCACTAAAAGTCGTCTCTTTTTTTTATTATTTTTCTGTTTCATAATTTTTGTTAATTGATTCTATTTTAAAGAGTTGCATATAGCAAGTGTGATCAGGCAGTAAAACTAAAATGTCATGCTGGCCTCTTTTCACTTGACTTCAATAATATGTATCTTTATTATTCTTTCCTTTCCTTTGATAATCAAAGCGGGTCAGCTTCCCACCTGACAAACTAGTCAGACAGGCACTTAATCTACCCCACAAATAGCAATGTATGATATAATGCAGGAAAGTTTTCCATCAGACAGGAAGATCTAAGGACAAATCTACCAATTAATAGATAAAAATGTCACTGATTATTTACCTTATTAATTAAAATGAAGGGTTGTTAGTTATGAAAAAGAGTAAATCAGTTTTAGCTACTTTCGTATTTATGTTGTTTTCAACCATGCTTTCACTTCAAACTTTTGGAGACGGTTTACCGGTACACGTAGAGATCAAGGAAGCGCTGAAGAGTATTGTTGGAGAGAAGAACGGAGGATTTGGCCTTAATATGTGGGCAACGGTAGTAGACAGGGACGGGGTAGTGAAAGCCGTTGTGTTCTCCGGCAATGATAGAGGTGATCAGTGGCCGGGAAGCCGTATTATCTCCGCGCAAAAGGCAAACACAGCAAATGCATTCAGCCTTCCGGAACTTGCACTATCTACCGCCAATCTTTTTGGAATAACCCAACCGTTCGGCAGCTTATTCGGCCTGCAGCATAGCAATCCAGTTAATACAGAAGTCGCTTATCGCGGACCGTCAGAAAACATCGGGACATTAAATGATCCTATGGTTGGTTATAAGATTGGAGGAATCAATGTGTTTGGTGGTGGTTTAGCATTATACGACAGCAGCGGTAAAATTCTGGGGGCAATAGGTGTTAGTGGTGACAGTTCTTGTGCAGACCACAATATTGCATGGAAGCTTCGTCACAAACTCAATCTGGATTATATCCCTAAAGGTGTCAGTCCTACTAACGATGACAACATCGTTTACGACATAACCGGCGTTGTCAGTGCAAGCGGATGGGGCCATACCGAGTGTTCCCCGGAAGCGGCTGAGATTGCCGGCGAATTACCAAAAACACACCCTGTACGTTCCAAAGATAAGGAATAGGAACCTGATTCATCGGGGGGGGCAGTAATGACGGACAAAATTTGTACATTCCACTACAATATAAAGGACTTTTACTCCACAGAATTAACTTATGGATAATACACAGATTATTGCAAGCGAACTTGACCTGGCAAAACCAATTGTCATGAAGGTACTGTCCCTCTTTGGCGAGGGCAATACGGTTCCATTTGTGGCAAGATACCGCAAAGAAGTAACCGGTGGTCTTGATGAAGTTGCCCTTCGTAATATAGAAGAACGTAACATCTACTTGAGAGAACTCCTGGAGCGGAAGGAGACGGTGACGAAAACTATTGTCGACCAGGGCAAAATGTCTACCGAGCTTGAAAAAACTATCCGTGATTGTCTCTCCAAGAACGAACTGGAAGAAATTTACATCCCATTCAAACCAAAGAGAAGAACCCGTGCTACCATCGCCAGAGAAAAGGGGCTGGAATCTTTGGCCCTTAAGATATTGGAAATGGAAGACGGCTTTGATCCCGTCAGCTCAGCTACAGAAGGAATGTCTGAGTTTAAAGAGATAGAAAGTGTTGAAGAGGCACTGGCCGGTGCCAGGGACATTATTTCAGAAACAATATCAGAAAGTTCCGATCATAGAAGCATCGTCTACAAACAGATGCTCGAAGCAGGTCATTATGTTTCAAAGGTAAAGAAAGAATATAAAGAGAAGAATACAAAATACAATATGTACTATGATTACCGTCACACTGTCGACTCTATCTCAAGTCACAATATGCTGGGTCTGAGACGAGCGGAAAACGAAGGGGTAATTACTTTTACCATCGAAGTAGAGGATGAAGAAATTCTTGCAAAACTGAGAAATAGTATAATTGGAAACAGGAAGAATAAGTCAGCGTGCATTGTGTCAGAGGCAATTGATGATTCATACAATCGCCTGATGAAGACATCCATAACTTCAAAGGTTCGCCTTGAAAACAAGGACAAAGCTGATGAGGAGGCGATAGATACATTTGCCTCCAATCTTCATAGCTTACTCCTGGCCCCTCCGTCAGGTGGATGTCCTATTGTGGGAATAGACCCGGGTTTCCGTACCGGTTGTAAGATTGTTGCACTGGATAATACCGGGAAGCTCATTGATGATGCTGTTATTTACCCCACTGAACCCCGAAAGGATTTTGAAGGATCGGCCAGAATACTATATAACTGGTTTGACAAATATAACATAGAGTTGGTAGCCATTGGAAATGGCACCGGTTCACGTGAAACCGACAAGTTTGTACACTGGGCCCTGGATCAGGATGTAGCAAAAAAGTTTAAGGGAAAAATAAAGATCGTAATAGTTAATGAATCAGGGGCATCTATCTACTCCGCATCTGAAGTTGCCGCAAGGGAATTTCCGGACAAGGATATTACCGTTCGCGGAGCAGTAAGTATCGCACGCAGATTGCAGGATCCACTGGCAGAGCTGGTAAAGATTGATCCCAAATCCATTGGTGTAGGCCAATATCAACATGATGTCCAGCAGAAAAAACTCAAGAAGAAGCTGGATGATGTTGTCGAAGACTGTGTCAACTATGTAGGTGTGGACGCTAATACCGCCTCGAAAGAGCTACTCTCATATGTGGCCGGTATCAGTAGTAGCCTGGCTGAAAACATCGTGAGCTACCGTAATCAGAACGGACTATTCTCTAACAGAAAACAGTTTCTAAAAGTCAGCAAACTCGGTCCCAAAGCATTTGAGCAGTGCGCAGGCTTCATGCGTATCCGAGATTCCGTAAACCTGCTGGACAATTCAGCCGTCCACCCTGAGAGCTATTATATCGTGGATGCGATTGCAAAAAACCTGCAGAAAAAGCCGATTGAGATAATTGGTCATGAAGAGCTGGTTGAAACGATTGACCCTCACGCCTTTGTCAGCGAGAAGGCCGGTCTTCCCACAATAACGGACATACTCGAAGAGCTTAAGAAACCGGGGCGTGATCCACGCAAACAGTTTGTTACTGCTGCGTTTGACGATTCAATTAACGAGATAGAAGACCTGAAACCGGAAATGGTGCTTGAGGGTATAGTGACTAATGTGGCCAACTTTGGGGCGTTTGTGGATATAGGCGTACACCAGGACGGTCTTGTCCACATCTCAGAGGTTGCCAATAAGTTCGTAAAGGAGATAAAAGACCACGTGTCTGTTGGTGACATCGTTAAAGTCAAGGTTCTTGATATCGACGTCGAAATGAAAAGAATTTCTCTCTCGATGAAACAGTCGGAAAAGTAGATTCTTCAGCCAGTCCCATGTTGTTCCCGCCTCCTCAAATCACGCGCCACCATACGTTTCCGGTATGTAAAATAATATGAAAAGATTAAATCTTCAGAACAATTGCAGTTTATGTGTAGCGTAAAGGATATCTTTCCGGGTTTTCTAAAATTTCTACGGATAAGTCAACATCTAACTCAGGCCAATGGAGATGATGGCCATGTAGCAACGTAATATTAATCAGGCTGGATATTTTAGCATCTATAAACCATGGATATCTGGCGAAGGGAAGAAAGTACTCCTTTTTATCCAGAAAAATCTAAAAACCATGTTCTGAAATGTTAGTTATTTCAGGCTTTGAAATGTTTTTTCCATTTTCTAATGATTTCATTCCTGTGTTCCTCAACTGTTTTTTGTAAAAAATTGAGTCCCTTTGTCTTCAATCCAGAATAATTTGCTATACCACTTTAGGCTTGTCCGTCAGAAAGGCTATCGTACTAATAGCCTGGTTCGAGACGTTAAGATCCAGGCAACATCATTGGGTTGGCAGAAGATGCATAAGTAATGGCATGGATTTACGATTGCTTAACCCACCATACTACACTGTTAACTCACCTTCTCTTTCTAAAGTAATTATTTCAGAAATTTGATAACATAATCACAATACGTAACATACTGATCTATAGCATCTCCTACCTTTTTATAAATAATTTCTCTGTCCAAATTGTTATACTCATGAACAATGATATTCCTTAATCCAGCACTTTTAGAAATTTCTTCGGCAAAGTCTTCTGGTAAGACACCTAACTCTCCCAAGAGCAAAAAGGTCGCACGATAAGTTTTTGGTGGTTCTATTTCAGACCCGGACAGTACAGAAATACAATGTTGGTTAATATCGATTGCCCTGCCAATCGTCTCCATGAGAATATTTTTTAATGCCGCAAACTTTATAAAATCTTCTGCTATTTGATCAATAGTAAGACTAGAAAACACCTCCAACCTTTTCAGATCACGAGTAATCAGATTTATCTTTTCCAGTATGAATTCTCTGTCAATCATTGTATTTTGGTTAGATATTAAAACTGTGTATCCGTTTCTTGATCAAGACCTCCTTCAGCCGGAGAAGATCTCTGCTGTCATGGTAACTGCGGAATGCGTATGCCTTAAAGGAGTGATAGTCATAACTCCGTCCATAAAGGAGCAGAGAGTTTGACATTACCTGATACCGGAACAAAGCACCAGTATTATGCAGGGATTTGACATCAATTTCATATACTTCAAAAATTTGTGCAAATTCGTTACTTAAAGCGATGAGATCATCAGTAGAAATTGGCTTAACACCTAAAACCGCTATGTCAATATCACTCTCTTTATGAATATCTCCCTTAACCTGAGAGCCGTAAAGCAGCACCAAAGAGAGACCATGCTTCTTTGCAACTCCTCCTATTGGTACTTTTACGTTTTCAAAGTCATACATAGTTTTTTCAACATAACACAATCCATCAAAAAATCAAGCCATTAGTCAACCATTTTTTCTCCATCTTTTTTCTCCTTTTATGATTAATGATAGTTTATATGAAGGTTTTTACGAATAATCCTCAAGGCATCTTTAGTACTTCATCCATAGTTAATATCCATTGTCCCCCTGTTTTTGAAATTTCTTATCCCCATTATTCCCTTAAATAATCACTTTTTACGACTGATGGATAGCCAGCTATCTTTCAGACAATGCAGCCACAATCACCACTACACCACCGCTCGGTATAAGTATCAAATTTTTTCTTACATTGAAAACGCTGTTAAATATTCGAATATCAGGGTTTCGGTAATATCTGTATGGGAGGTTGGAATGCTTGAATCAAAAGGGAGAATTAAAACCCTCATTATCTTCTGAAACTTTTCCAACTCAAGATTTGACACCGGCTTCTACTTTGACAAGCTTTAACGGAGCTAGAGATTCTATTAATTCCTCCGCAGTTGCCGGCTTCGCAACTATCCTCTTGTCACTATCCAGCAGATACATCCTTGGAGTTGACCATACGCCATACTCCTTTGCTGCCTTGCCATCCCATCCATTCAGCTCAGAATAGTTTATCCATCTATACTGCCCCTTTGTAATGGCGTTCTGCCATGCAGTCCGTTCCTTATCAATAGATATGGCCAATACCTCCAGACCCTTATCTCTATACTCATTATAAATACCCTTTAATGCGGACAATACTGAAGGGCAATGCGGACACCAGCTTGCCCAGAACAGAATCAGCGTATATTCCGCGTTGATATTTGACAATCTCATTTGAGATCCGCTGGCGGGAACTACCGCGCCTTCCGCAATCTTCAGATCAAAAAACCCCTGTTGAGGCATGTCTATATCTGGCGCTATATTTCCCACTGCCATCTTCTTGATAGTCTCTACTTTATCTCTCAATTCACCTGCCCGATCTTCTGAGACCACCTTTTCACTATCTTCACAGCCGGAATCAGACAGGATATAATTTTCTGTTATATACGTCAAGACCAGTTCATATTCAGATTTCTCAAACTTCCGTGTTATAAGGTCAAGCACAACACTAAATACCGTTTCATCCGCCTGAGCCCTAAAAAGAATATCATCTACGGCCTCAATAAACGCCATCTCCTGTTCCACCCTGTCCATCCGGTTATCATTATATAACGATATATATTCAGAAACCTTTGACGGTATTACCGGAGTGTGTAGCAGAGAAGCGTCGAAAAGATCCACACCGTCCCAAAAATGCTCCCTCAGCCACTCTCTCTGCCCATCCCCGGACAAATCCCCTACCGATACCTTCGCCTTCAATACCGGGGTCTTCATTGTCTTTATAATCTTCGCGGCATAGGAATCCGGATTGTTATCAATAAGCTGCTGTATATACGCCTCAAAACCCTGATGCAGATTACCCAGCTCAACCTCTATCTGGCTATGAAACGACCCTGTTCCGGACTCCGGCACACCCGTGGTATCTTGACCAGATGCCTTATCCTTATTTTTAGAAGGGATATATAAGAGTTTCAGTTGATTTAAGAGAACCGTCCGCTTTCTCCTCAAGTCCAGCGTCCGTAGAAAATCGTAATAGAGCCGGTTATCACCTGATGACAACACCTCTATACCATCAATAAGGGAATACCTTCCTGCCTGTACATTTGGATTGGTAATTGAAAGCTCTATATCATTACGGTTAAAGATGACATCAACATGCCTGCCCTTTTCAAAACTCAGGCGGTACATGCCTACCGGAGAATCCTCATTAAACGGAAACTGAAAGAGGCCATTCTTATCAACAGTAGTTGAAGAAACGGATCTGTTTTTATCACCATAAAAATCAAGCAGTCCAACCTTCTTGCCTGCCATATCCTTGGCGATGCCCTTGAGGGTGTATACCTCTTGGGCATAAATAGAAATTGAACAGAGGGGTATTAATAAAGCTATTAGACCGGCCTTGATTACTTTCATTATGGAATAATACTAAAATGCCATCTACTTGTCAATTTGACATATTATAAAGGATAAAAAGAGGCAAAATATAATCTCGCAAAGCCGCCAGACACGCAAAGAAAAAAAATTCCACTCAAAATCAAAAGCCTGAATTGACTCCTTACCACAGACTTTTTACGAAATTACACGGATTGTTTCTTCTTCCAGCTTCTGCTTTCAGCCTTCCTTCTGCGTTCCTGGCGGCTTTGCGTGAGATTATTTTTTCTTATCTGTCTTTATACCGCGTTTATCAGCGTCCAAAATCTTCTCTGTATATTCTGTCCGTATCCGGGAATGCGTGAGGAATTGACTCAGGTGAGTTAGAGCGGGAGTAAAGTTACAATTTATTGTAAATTATCCTCTGGTTTTTTAATAAATAAAAAGGCGCCATTGCATTTTATTGACACAAAAACGCCTTTTTATTTTCGTTGTAACCTTTGTTATTTTTTAACTTTAGCTCACTTTAGTCACTTGATTCTCTTACCACTTGCAACTTTTTTTCTCACTGTTCTTTTCTAATTGTCTACTGCCAACTGGTCACTGTTTTCTATTCAGTCCTTAACGCATCTACGCCGTAGTCTTCTTGTGAGACAGTGCATTATCAGCCTGTACCCTCTGCACGTCTCGGCGGAAGTTGTAACGCACATTGACAATCGAGTCAAGAGGAATTGAATCGGTTGTATCTGAAAGAATTCCTGAGCCCATAGACATTGTTTTTAACCGTTTATCAGACATCCGTTATCTTATCTCCAAGCGTTTACATTAATCTTCCATTGGGAAGGAGAGGGTGTAAAATAAGGAGTACCTGTCGTTTTATTACCACTTAAATACCCTGGGCCATCAATTCCATAGAAAATATTTGTTGCGTCATACCCCGCAGTTCTATTACCGGAATTCGCAGCAGCAAAAGCTGTGAAGGGAACTCTATCTCCAACAGAATATCCATTATTAGCCACTGTACAAACAAATTCAAAAATAGCAAAAGTAGGTACTCCACCTAAACCATGAGCATAAGTACGTAAGGAATCTTTCGTAAAAGCCTGATCCCCTGTTGTAAAATACTTGGAGAAGCCTATTATTCCCGATCCTGAGGTGCTAAGAGATGCCCATGCAATGCCATCACATGCTTCAAATGCTGTTCCTGTGAAACGTATTGTACCGGCATTGGCTGATGTACAATCAACACTATCATTTCCGATCTGGATACTACCATATGTCGTAACTGTTTCATAACCATCAAACCAAGAACTTGTGCCAGAATCACCCTGAGGCCCTTGTATTGATTCACCATCTGCACCGTCAGCCCCTGCTGGTCCGATTGGACCCTGCAATCCTGTTGCTCCGTCCACTCCCGCTAAACCGTCAGCACCTGCCGGACCTTGTGGGCCCGTCGCTCCGTCGGCACCATCTGAACCTTGAATGCCCTGTGGGCCTTGATCTCCCTGAATGCCTTGCGCGCCAGTATCACCTTGCGGCCCTGTTGCACCATCTGCGCCTGTTGCTCCGTCGGCACCATCTGCTCCTGCTGGTCCGATTGGGCCCTGCAATCCTGTTGCCCCGTCGGCTCCCGCTAAACCGTCAGAACCTGCCGGACCTTGTGGGCCTTGTGAACCTTGTGGGCCTTGTAGGCCTTGAGGTCCTGGAGTCAGTTCAATAGTACTAATTTGCTGCTGTAAGTTTGAATCTTCTGCTATTCTAGATACTTCTTCAGCATCTATTTGTACCTGAAGCGCCTGCAAGCCCCCATTGCCTCCCTGTCCATTTCCTTGTCCCTGTCCCTTTGCGCTCACCACAGAGCTTACGCACAAAGAGGCAACAAGTGCAAGCATCATAATTCCTATAATAATTCTAATATTTTTCATAATAATTTCTTCTTCCTTCCTTTTTAATAATGTAAAATTATTTCTTCAATGTCCCTATTTTTCTATCTGTTTGTTTGTTTGTTTAAGCTTTCCGTGATAAATAGAGTTTAAAACAATTTCCATGCCTACGAATCTTTCCTTCATCTTTTCTCTGCGTTCTTGCGCTTGTCCTCGGCGCCTTTTGACCGGGGAGCTTCTCGTGAGTATTGCTTCTCTCCTTTTTTCCTTCGCTTTTGGCCTCAACTGTAATCTGCATTTATCCGCGTCCAATGTTTTTTGCCTTACCTCCTTCCCTGGCGACATCTGTTCTTAATCTGAAAATGTGTTGTTCCGTAATCTCTTATCACTATGTACCCTCAAATACATATCCATATATACAACAGAACCTTACGAAACGGAGAGCCTTCTTTATATATCATTTTATTATGGATTCCTAACAAATTTTGTTAGGGATCCATAACAAAACTATTTAATAAAAACTGACAAATTCAGAGACGACCTGTTTTACCGTTTAAACCAGTATAAAATTCTTGTCCCACCATTGAGAGAGAGGAAGGAGGACATTCCTAAAAACAGGTAAGCGGTTATTAGACATTGACAAATTGGTAGACGAAATCTTTGAGAGAAAGTGGCGGGGAAAAGAGAAATGGACCACGTTTATCAAAACGCACACCGCTAACGGCGGACGAAAGGAGATACTACAGAAATGCGTCCAACGATTAAAAAACAACGGGCATAATGGCGATATCAGATATCAGGACATTGCAGGTCTATTTGGAATCACAGAAAACAATATGAGACAGCAGTTTCACAGCCTCGACATCAAGTGGAAGGAGTTGAAGAGATGAAACCGATTTCAACAGACATCTGGATTACATACATTACAATCCGATTAAACATGGATTAACGTTCAAACCAGAGGAGTATAAACATTCAAGTTTCGATAAATGGATGGGGCCATTCAGAACCTGATGATTTAAATAATATTGAATTTGAGTAGATCTGGTTTCCATACGTACCAACCAATGATTCCGTCGGGTATGGAAACCCGACCTACGGGAATCCCCCAATTCCCTATTCCCTTAATCCAATCACGTAGGGCGCGTTTCTTACGCGCCGATTAACAATTTTACGCCGTAGCTGTAAGACGCGTTTCCCCGCCTGAATGTCAAGTCGGGCAGTTCGTCGGGTATGGAAACCCGACCTACGAGTATCGTCTTGTTTGCGCTTCTGAATACCCTGAAAACCGCCTTCCCCCTGCTTGCCCGGCAATACCGTTTGCTAGCCCGACATGCATTCTGGTGATGGTGAGGACAGGGGTACATATTCGGGTAAACCCCTTATGATCCAGGAAGATTAAATGCCATGATCTTACAGTCTGTACAGAAACGTTTTTATGGTAACACAAATTCATGTTCCGGATGTTTTATTGTCAGTACTGTGCATGGAGCCATTTGTACAACCTTTTCCGCTAGACTCCCCATAAGCATGTGTGATAATGCTGGAACTAAAGAGTAATATCAAGTATCTGGAAATGATATTCGAAAACATCTGTGCTTCTAAAGTGAATACAGTAATAACGCCTCCTTCTCATGCTTACTATTATCTTCCAACCCCTTCATCAACTCCTATGAGTAACACTCCTTGTAACAACCATCCAGATAATGCCAACAGTAACAGAAAAATCTCCCAGGATCGTAATGATCAGACTTGGATTATTAACCGTATGTTCATAGGCAAGTATAGCTGTCCCTAATAAGATAAAAAACAGAGGAAATCTATACTTTTTCGTGATATCTTCAACTTCAAATGAATGCTTGCATTTTGTACATTTTATTTCCATAATCCCCTCTTTCCCTTGATATATTATTACTAAAAAACCTATTTGGTTGTTGGAGAAGTGTTTGTTATATTATTAACATTCAATTCACCTTCCAATTCCTTTTTAAATATTTCATGGCATTCATCACAAGACTCTTTTAGCATATCATAATCTCGTTTTGAATTACTATCATCATGATTCTTGCTACAAAGTATTAGATTGTCTACCGCACTGGCAAATTTATCACGCGAAGCCACGAACTCACTTGGAACATCATTGTTTTCAGCCCTATAAAGCTCCACACACTTATCGCCGATACCTTCTTTAATTTCATGTGTCCATATATCTATTTCCACCCAATCATTATCTTTCACTCCCCTGCTCAATCTCTTCATTGCCATAGCAGCCTTTTTCATTTCCTTGACTAATCTAAAATCTGTAAGATATTCATTTTGTATATTCTCAACTTTCTCGATCTTCACTTCCTCTGCTTTTTTACAGGAAGTAATGGATAAAGAAACCCCCAAAATAGTTACTACTGCTATCAATAAATTTCTCATTTTCTCTCCGTATCTAAACTTTCCAAATAATGTTCTATACAATTAATCTAATCCATATTGTACTTGTAACTAAATTCCCATTTCTCTGCCAACTGCATGAACGCTTATGACATTGTCAGCCCGTGGATACAAAAAGCTCGTTATCCGGCCTATTACATACTTTTAAGATAACCCTTTATCTTTTCCGCCTCTTCTATTGTTATAAACTTTCTTGCAGCCTTTGTATCGTGTGTGTAGTCAATAATGCTTGTCCACTCATCTGAGGAATATTCATCAATCTCCGGCAGTTCGTGACACAGAGCACATTTACTCTGGTAGAGATTTTGGCTAACCAAGTCCGCTTCTATCTTATGCAAATTATCCTTTTGTAAATTTTTTGTCATCGTTGTCGAACAACCGGAAATAACCTGTTGTATAAACAATAGAAAAACAATCATAATAGTGTAAGTAGTACGGCTCATCATCAATTTAATTCACCTTTCTATAATCATTAATATACATTATCAAATAAATAACTCCATTCCATCACCGTCATGAATGAGTACTTATAGAGTGTCCATATCGTACATCACCCTTTTTCTTTAAACCGTTCATGGCAATCATCACATGTTTTCTGTAATTTTTCGTATTCTATATTCATCTTAACCATTTCTCTTGATTGTGACGCCTCTGCCACCGCAAGTGATTGAAAATGGAATAAGGCGTCTAGCAAAACAAATTTTTTGGGTAGTTCTGTTTTTCCCTTACCGGTAAAGAGCAGTGGGGAAGTATTCTTGAGAAGCATTGCGTACTTGCCGATATCATCCCAATTTTGCGTTTCGATTGAAACTGCTAATTCATCATCATAGTCACTGAGAGACTTCATATGCATTCTGAATTTCGACGCACTGTTATAAAGAGACTCATTGTAATCACTTGTTTCTTCAACAATGTCCATTCCTTTATCCTCATCAATAGGAATTAGTTCTGATGCATTTTCTTTTTGGCGAACAACTTCTTCTTTTGCCTTTTTATCTCTTTTGATTTTCGCTTCACGAGAAAACATAAAAAGTGGTACAAGTATCATAATCATTGCAAAGATGAGCCAGAACCCTTTTGTGCTTCTATCTTCTTTCATGTATTTTCCTCTATGAAGGATTAAAATTAGGTTTTAAAAAACAAAAACCCAACGATTTTTTCTTTAATATTAGCGGATGGCGGATTAAAGTCCTCGGTATCTGGCCCGGAGAAGTGATAGCGAATCCACCTTCAATCGTGATCTATTATTGGTGGATTCGTCATTCGTTCTTAATCCACCATACAATATTTATGTCAACATTGAAAGACTATACATCACGTTAAAGCTTCGACACAAATACCCAGGCAGGAGCCAACTCCTGCCCGTCCGCACCGAACAGTACGTTCGCCAGTCCGACAATCATTCTGGCGGTGGCGGGTTGGCAATCGTGGTTCGCATACCACTGTGGGTGATATTCGCTCGCCGTCGGGAGACGGCTCCTACCAAACGCTAAAAGACTATGCATCAAATTAAACAGCCACAATAATATTGATCTTGCATTTCTCACTAAATAGTCCTTTTTATTAAATACCCGTTATTAAGAGAAAAGAATAATGAATTCTTGTCCTTTGATGTCGTTATGCAAACAGGCAAGAAAACATAAAAAGTGGTACAAGTATCAATATCATTGCAAAGATAATTAACTCAGTTCTTTGGATTTTTTTAGCCCGTAGATCTAAAAATTTCAAACTGAGAGCTAATAAAAGAATTGAACCGGGCAACACGAACAATTCCCATGTCAAGTTCATTAGATTCAACAGCGCAACTTCTAAAAATTTTACAAATAAAATAATAATTATTACTTCAGCCAAAGTGTTTTTCAAATGAGCAAGGCTAGGTATATTTATCCATTTAAGCGTTCCTGATTTGTCGCCATCTGAATGTTTAGAAATAAACAGACCGTAAACACCGTAGGCAAAGATCAATAATACTAAAGCGATTAAAAAAGTATCTAAAGATTTTATTAAATACGACGCTGTAACGTCTGCTTCTTTCAATAGGATCAGAGATTATTTATAAAGAAGCTTTAACACAAATATAAGTTCATTTGTTCCTATTTTCATCAGCAAAAATAAGATTAAATATAACATAACCTATGGCTATATCTTTATAACATTTTCATGTTAATCTGTATATTCTTTATCCAATCTATCGACATCATCTTGACTCAATCTCCAACCTATTGCCCCAAAATTTTCTTTCAGGTGGCCGGTTTTTGATGATTTCGTTACGGCAACAATCCCCTTTTTCGAAATCAGCCAATTTAAGGCAATTTGCGCCTGGGTTTTACTGTATTTTTCGGCTAATTCATCCAGGAGTTTAAAGCCTGGCTGTGCAAGCGCACCTTTGGCCAGGGGTCTCCATGCAATAACGAGAATATTATTTTTCTGACAATAGGGAATTATCTGAGACTCCATGTCATAGGTAGCCTTACTGCTATTTCTGACAAGCAGGTTGTATTCAATCTGGTTAGCGACAATTCTGTTTTTCGTATATCTCTGTGCTTCTTTTATCTGTTCAACAGAAAAATTACTCACACCGATAAAACGAATGAGTTTTAGTTCAATCAAATGATCCATAGCCCGCATGGTTTCCCGGATTGGAATCTCCGGATTAGGCGAATGAATCAGATACAAATCCAGGTAATCGGTCTTTAACCTTTTTAAACTCATCCTGGCAGATTCAATAAGATCACTATATTTCAGGTGTTCAGGAGAAACTTTCGAAATAATAAATACGCAGCTTCGATCAAAACCCTGAATCGCCTCACCAACCAATTCCTCTGCATGACCTTTTGCATATGATTCTGCGGTATCAATAAGAGTTATTCCCAATTGGATTGCAGTTTTTATTGCAGAAATATACTCTTTATCCTGGGTGGTATCTGCTTCAACATCTCCTCCTAAACGCCACGTACCAAGACCTATTGCAGGAATTTTAATTTGATCTGTTAATTTTTTGAATTCCATGTAACCTCGCATTAAGATCGTGAGCGGAGTATTTTTCAATTACATTCTTCCATTTCGCAAATGTAATAACCATCCTCCTTAATAGCTCTTTCAGCATCCTCTAACGCTTCTTCTATGTGACAGAAGCTGCATTCTTTCGTTGTGAGTGGTTGACCCGCCACACTGCTCTTGGTAACAATCGGTTTATAAGTTTAAGCCTTTGGCATAAATACGCCGGTAGGAGCCAACTCCCGTTGGCGATCGAATTATTACATTTGAACGCTTACGATCGCCGTCGGGAGACGGCTCCTACCAAAACATTGAAATCCCTATGCATTCAATTATAACGATCTTCGTATGTAGACTTTAATACTTTCGTTTCTTCTTCAGAAAGCCCCTTCATCCACAAGTGTTCTTCCCGTTCCAGTAATTTCTCAATTTTTTTTTCGTATTTTGCCTTCATCTCATCACTCTTTTTGGCAGCGACCTTAATTACGGCAGGTAGAAACTTCATATAATAGTGCTTTGCCACCTCGTACATACCATGCCAGTGAGTATAATCAGGACCCATCATACTTGCTCCATGTCGTGCTCTTCTGCCTTCATGGTGCCACAATTCCCAGAAAATCCATTGTACTTCATGTGCAAAAGGGGTATTTGGATTTAATACTCCATCCTCAGCCAGAGCATCCATCATTGCCTGAGCCGGCTTCGCAAATTTTTCGTTGTAGAGAACCACAAGACTATCGAATTGTTGGTAAAAATTGTCGACATGGGTATTATTATGGCAATTCCTACACACACCCTTCATTTTTTCACGCCGTTCCTGCCATGTCACAATTTTAACAACACGTTTTGAAACAATTTCTGCAACTAACTTTTCACCCTGTAAGTTTTTTTCTGTCACCAGAACCTCTTCGCCAATCTCAGGTAATTTCCGAGTATCAGGATAATTTTCCTTAAATCCATCTTCATAAATTACCATATTTATCTTTGTGCTGACTACTGGCCGAAGTGTCCAGCTAATTCGTTCACCAACATCGTGGTTACTGGCATTATGCTCTCCTTCAGATGTCATATAGCTGCTGATATGGCAGGTAGTACACATCGGAGCTGCGGAGTAATCCTTTCCCTGCACCCAACTACCTTCTTTATCCAGTGCCATGTGATCAATATTGGCGGTATACGCAATTCCATGCTTTGACTCTCTGTAAATTTCCATTTGTGGATGATCAGGGCCCATGTGACACTTTCCGCAATTCTCAGGTGCTCTCGAAAGTTTTGCCTCAAATGAATGCCTCGAATGACATGCGTGGCACGAACCTTTTGAACCATCCGGATTTAACCGGCCTATTCCGCTGTTTGGCCATGTATCAGGGTCAATTATCGGTCTTCCTCCTTCCCTCACTATTTCACCCACATCATCACGCTTAAACTTTATTATACTTCCGTGACATTGCAAACAGCCGTTCACCGTATCTGCATTATTGCCTGGAAGACCAATAACCTTCTCAGCAAGCACGTTATCAAGACTATCAAAGATTTCACCGGCTTTTGCATGGTGACTTCTTGAAAACTCTTTATACTCATTTTCATGACAATTTGAGCAGTCTTTGGGGGTAACTAATGTAGAAACCAAAGCTCCCATATGTTGCCAGGCGTCTATCTCTCCCTCGTTAGCCTTGTGACAATCCACACACCCTATACCTTTTTGAGCATGGCGTGAACACTCCGCCATAAAAGCCGCTGCCAATGCAAACAGGAGTTAGCACTAGTTTTGCAAAAACCAGAAAAAGCAACAGTGAAACAGAAAATGATTTACCGTTTAAAATGTCTTCAATGGTTACATAACCGGTACCAAAGATTTGTGGTAAAAAAAATCCAGCGATACCGACTGCAAGACCGGCAATGGGTGCATTGAAGCTGGCGGCAATACCCGCTGCCACACCCGCAGCAACAAGCGAACGCACACGTTCATCAGAAAAACGTATTAATTGCCCGAACATTGAGCCCAGTGTAGCTCCAATTTGCACAGAAGGATCTCCATGGCCGACTGACGCTCCGGAGCCGATTGACAAGGCAGAGGCAACTGTTTTAACCGGCATTTTCCGGTACTCCAACCGTCCTCCATTTAATGCCGCTGCTTCCATGACACCTGCTATTCCGGGATATCGTTCTTTGCCTATAATAAATTGTGCGATTAATCCCACACTGACACCGCCAAGAACAGGTAGAAGAATGACTATCCAATTTTGATGCAAGAGATCAACAGGGATGTTAATTCCGCCAAATACCGTTCTAAATGGCAGACTGAACATCTGTTTAAAAAGCCATACTCCTGTTGCGCTGGCAACACCCAAGAGTACCGCTATACTTGCAAGTATGACTGGCTCTGTGAATGGTTGATGGTAGAGATGATGTTTGATTTTCCGTGAGAAAAAGTGCTTTAAAGATGATACTATTTTCTTCCTGGCAATCTCTATACGATCATCAGTACTTTTATTATCAGTAATTTTCATTATAAAAACCGGAAAGACCAGACAAGAGTTGTCTCTTTATTATTAAAACATAATCTCCCATCTGATTGGAGAAAACATATATAATTTTTAGCGAAGGACACCTTTTGAACTTTACTTGAGAGGAACATTCACTAATTCTGTTTTTTTCGGATCAGTACAAATACTTTCGTTGTTGGTATTGTTTTTTTGAAGCAAAAGCATCTTCATAACAAAAGGACATATCGTTGAGGTTAATACGATCGACATAATAATAGAAGAAAAGACCGTATCGTTAAATATCCCAACATCACTACCTATGCCAGCTAAAATCAGAGTTCCCTCAAGTTTCATCGCCATTCCAAAACCGATAAGAAGACGATTTGTACCTTTCTCAATAGGACAGATACCGCAAAACAGCTTTCCCAAAATAGCTGCACCTGTAATATTAAGACCCAGAAGTATAGCATTCAGATTTAAAAAACTTTGTAAATCTACCTGTGCCCCTACTCTTAGAAAAAGTATCGGTACGAGAAGCGCGTAAAATGGCCTGATAAATGATTCAACGTTACGGTGTTCGTCTTCGTCATTGTTTCTCAGCTTTACATTGCGCAGAAACAAACCGGCAATAAATGCCCCTATTACCGTATGGAGCCCGATTGATCCGAACATAAATGCCATTAAAAGAGACAAAATTACAATGATAGGTATGTTCAGCCCCTCTGTTAACCTGTTTGTCAGAAAATTACCAAATCTCTCACCGTACTTAAATATAATTATTACAGCAGTTATCAGCAAAAAAAATGCGACGCCAAAGCTGACTGATATACCGATCAGGGAAACACCGCCTTTAACAACAATCCCACTAACTATACCAAAGCCTAATATTACAATAATTTCAGTGAGAATCGTTGCGCCAACTATCACTCTTCCCTCTATAGTATCCATTATCTTTAACTCATTCAAGATTGCAAATAACAACCCGGTACTTGTACTGCAAAGAACAATCGCTAAAAGTACCTTTGAGCCGGTAGAGCTATCGGGGAGAAGGAAATGGCTTACGATAAGTCCCAGTCCGGCAGGAACAACCATACCACCTAAACACACAAGAACAGAAGACGGGCCTACACGAAATATTGCCCTTAGATCTGTGTGAAGGCCGGCTGTTAAAAGAAGTACCAATGTTCCAAAGTAAGATAACATCTTCAGAAAAGGCATTGCCTTGAGAAAATCAAAATAATCGGAACCGGTAAGAAGATAAATATTTCCCAGAATCATTCCCAGTATCAATTTTCCCACAACTCCGGGAAACCCCAGCGCCTTCGCTATCCATCCACCTAATTTTGCTGCGATAAGGGCTATAACAACCGCAAGAATGATACTTTGGGTTGGATCTGTATGCCAGATTTGCCATGTAGATTCCACCCCATCATCTTCTGTTTCTGAAGGGTAATCCTCAATAACCTCCATTTCAGGAAGTTCCGGAAGAGAAGAAGAGATACCCTCGTCTTCTCTATTTTGAGGTTGTATGTCCTCTTTATCTTGAACTAATGACTCTTTTTCAGGGGGAGAGTGCGTAGAGGGCATTGCTGCAGAAGTGGTAGGACGAGTTTCCTTTTCTTTAATGTTCGAAAGCAAATCCTTATCTGAAACATTCCCTTGTTTATCTTCACTGACAAGAGACGTCTCGCCTGAAATTTCATTACCATCGAGACCAAACTCAGAAAGTGTTTTATTCTCATGAACGGTTACAGGAAAAGATTCTGACAAGTGAGAAGAGATATCCTCCTCTTCTATATCCTGAGATTTATTCTCTTCGGTGTTTATCAAGTGGCTAATTGACGATCTCTCTTCTTCCGGAGAAGACGGTTTTTCCTCATCAAATGAATTCTCCTGCTGTTTGTTATCTGCAATCGGTGCATGATCCCCCCCTTCTTCCTCAATTGAGAGCACCTTTTCATTGGGAGCAAGATTGGAAGGCGTTATCTGGGATGTGGTAGAGGATGCCTCCTTCTCAGCAACAAGCTTTTCATCATCCTCATTAACAGATGGATCCTCCTGGATGTTTTTCTCATCTACAGTATCAGAAGAAGGAGTTTTGTCCTCAACAATATCTTCCGGAGAATGTCTATCATCTAATGTCGTTAACGACACTCCACTTTGCTCTACAGGTAGCACTTGTATCTCAGAAGTTGTTATTTCTCTAGTCGGTTCTTGCGAATCTGTTTCCTCATCGGAGACAATTGCATGCTGCTCACCAAAATTCATAGACGTTTGCCGCCCCTCTTCTTCTTCTTGAGCCAATGACTCCCTTTCGTCAAAAGAATGAGCGGGGGCTTCTGCTCTAGATGAGGCAGGAGAGGCATCCTTCTCAGCAACAATCTTTTCATCATCCTCATTAACAGATGGATCCTCCTGGATGTTTTTCTCATCTACAGTATCAGAAGAAGGAGTTTTGTCCTCAACAATATCTTCCGGAGAAGGTCTATCATCTAATGTCGTTAACGATACTCCACTTTGCTCTACAGGTAGCACTTGTATCTCAGAAGTTGTTATTTCTCTAGTCAGTTCTTGCGAATCTGTTTCCTCATCGGAGACAATTGCATGCTGCTCACCAAAATTCTTAGACGTTTGCCGCCCCTCTTCTTCTTGAGCCAATGACTCTCTTTCGTCAAAAAAATGAGCGGGAGTTTCTGTTCTAGATGAGGCAGAAGGAGTTTCCTTCTCTTTAACGTCCGAAAGCGTATTATCGGTAACAATCCCTTGTTTATTTTCACTGCCAGGAGACGTCTCACCTGAAATTTCATTATCATCAAGACCAAACTCAGAAAGTGTTTTATTCTCATGGACGGTTACAGGAAAAGATTCTGATAAGTGAGAAGAGATATCCTCCTCTTCTCTATCACGAGATTCATTCTCCTCGGTGTTTGTCAGGTGGTTAATTGACGATCTCTCTTCTTCCGGAGAAGATGACTTTTCCTCATCAAATGAATTCACCTGCTGCTTGTTATCTGCAACAGATGCCTGATCTCCTCTTTCTTCCTCAATTGAGGACATCTCTTCATTGGGAGCAAGATTGAGAGGTGTTATCGGGGCTGCGGCAGAAGAGGTCTCCTTCTCCGCAACGAATTCTTCATCATCCTCATTAACAGAGGGATCTTCCTGAAGATTTTTCTCATCTACAGTATCAGAAGAAAGAGTTTTGTCCTCAACAATATCCGGATAAGGTCTATCATCTAATATCGTTAACGATACTCCACTTTGCTCTACAGGAAAAGCCTGTATCTTTTCTTTATTATTGACAGGTACCTGTTCCAAATCCTTCGCCATTGAAACATTTTGTGCTTTTACCTGGGATATCCCATAAAAGCAGAACAAGAATATTAAGAGTATAGTAAATATCTGTTTCAACTTCATTTTATCGTATGCTTGAATATGAAATAATCTAATTACTTCATATGTGTTTTTGAACTTTTTTGTAGCTGTCGGCAATTCCGCCAACCGCAAACGATTATACTAACGTTTACAGAATTCTTCAAGAAAAGGAAAAGTAATATCAAAAAGAAGACGTGCCGATAGCAATCACGATTAGGCCAGCAGCGGATCCTTTAATTGTCAGTTCCGAGTTACTGATAAAGGTCGCAATAACCGCTCCAATAATTGCGTTATGCCCACAATAGCCGGGTATCCGCAAGCCATAGCAAACCCCAGCAAACCCCAGCAATCCCCAGGCATAATGGAAGCGCTATCAAGAAGACCAGGAATCCGGAAATAGTGTCTTTCAGACAACAGACTAAGTATACTATTGCCTACTTATCTGTCAAGACAAAGTAAATGATCGTTTACTTATCTATGATGGTTTATATAATACAACAACACAGATCATTAAGAAGTTGTTCCTTTAAAAAAGAATTTGATTATTCAAGCCAGTGGTTAAGAAATGCAGAAACATTTATTTAGAAAAGGAGGCGCTGTGTGCAAACAAGAAAATCTACCGAAATCAGAAGAGAACAGATTGTAAACATTATTCGAAACATAATTTCCTCTAAAGGCATTGAAGACGTTACCATAAGAGAAATAGCGATGCATATGGGAACCACCAAGGGAGCTATTTATCGGCATTTTAAGAGCAAAAGTGATATATTGAATCTATTGATAGAGAATATTGAAGATACGCTCATGGAGGTTATTGATAAATCGGCAGATAATGATCCGATTCAATATCTAAATAACATCCTTCTGAATCAGCTCACTCTGGCAAAAAACCGTCGCAAGACGTCATTGATTGTTATTTTGGGTGTGATGCAATTCAGTGACCCTTCCATAAAAAAGAAGATTTCACAAACGGTAGAAAAGTATTTACGTAGAATAGAAAAAATCCTTTCAAAAGCTGTACAGTTAAAAAAAGTAAATAGCGAAATTAATCCCAAAATATCTGCTATAGCCTTTTTTGGACTGATTCAATCCAGTATAACGATGTGGTCATATAAAAAGTTTAATTTTGTACCGAAAGAATTGCATTCGCAATTGTGGGATATATATCATCAGGGAATTGGTGTTAAGTTTTAACTATTTAAAAAGTAGAAACAACGTGTTTTGAAAAAGCCGGCGATGTTGCAAATGGTCTAGTAAAGCATACAAAGAAGTATTTTTCACTTCCCAAAGGTTATTACAACCTGCAACATATATTTATCACATTAGCGTTTGCTGTATTACTGAGAATAAATAATATCGAAGCTACTCAAAGAAGTGCCTAATCAACCAAATCAGAGCTTGCACAAGATTTCCAAATATCGAAATTACTATATTTTTACCTTTCTAATTTATGGTAAATTTGATATATTTCCCGTATGAACAAAAGGCCAAAGGAGAAAACTCTGGACTGGATTGGTTCGTCACTTGATGATCTGAAATCGTTTCCTGCAGAAGTTAATGAAGCCTTTGGCTTTGAGCTTTGGTTGGTTCAGATCGGAAAAACACCAAAATCTGCACAAACCTTAAAAGGAAAAGGTTTAAGCGGTGTTACTGAATTGAAGAAAAGATTTGATGGCAAAACGTATAGGTCTGTTTATATTGCTAAATTAGCAAGTAAGGTTTACGTATTACACTGCTTTCAGAAGAAATCAAAAAGTGGTATCAAAACACCGAAAGCCGATATAGAGTTGATAAAGACACGATTGAAAGTAGCTGTCCAAGACAGCAAAGGAGTGAAAAAGAGATGAGTGAGAAAATTACAAGAGGATCCGGCAATGTTTTTAAAGATCTTGGATTTAAAGATCCGGAAGAATATAAAGCAAAGGCTGAACTTGCTTTACAAATTTCAAAAATAATTGAAAAACGTGATTTAACTCAGACCCAAGCATCAAAGCTTATTGGTGCTACACAACCAGATATTTCGAAATTAAAAACCGGTCAGCTTAGTGGTTTTACAATTGATCGACTTTTAGACTTCTTGAGACATCTAGATAGAAGTATAGAAATTCACATAAAAGGGAAAAGAGGCAAAAAGGAAGTTATCAACTTAGAGATGGTTGCCGCTCGATAAACTCCTTATACTAACACGTCAATACACCGGCGGAGAACAACAGACACTATTTATTTGGATTTTTCTTCTTCGGTCTTCCTCTTGACAATACGCTTAACACTCTTCCTAATCTGTTACCTGACTTTGCAGTAAAATCCTTTGTCCACAATGGCCGTCCTAACATTGTATGTTTTCTTATATTTTCAACCTCTTCTTTGTTTTCTGCTAAATAATTTACTATGTGTTTAATTTATAAGTTATGGGAATTACTATTTTAACTTCAACCGGTGGTGGAGGAAATGGAGAAGCCTTTCTGACCGCTTTTTCAGCATTGTTATCTAGAGTTAGAAACCCTGAACTTTTATTTATCCTAATACCTTTTACGCTTCCGTCCAGGCAGACAATGAATGATATTATGACATCACCTTCCATAGACATTTTTCGTGCTTTGTAAGGATATGATATGTTTATACGAATGATTTTATTTATGTAATCAACATGTTCTTTGATATATTGATTTTCAGCACTTTGCTCTAATTCATGTTGCATCCTGGTTGATTTTGGAATACCTCCTGATTGCCATCCTTTATTAGAGTTCACAGCACTTTTGGATTCTCGCTTGGTATCTGCAACAGTTTGCTTAACTTTTTTTGTTACCTCAACAGCCTTTGTATGTACTTTTTCATCCGTCGTAATCTTAGCTTCTTGCTTGACCTTCTCAGGCTCTGGTATCTCTTCTTTTATTACCTCATCCGGCTTCACAACTGTTTTTTCTTCCACCGTGTTTTTGGTTTCCTGTTTAACCATTGCAGGGATTGATACTTCGTTTTTTATAACCTCTGCCGTTTTTATTGTATTTGTATCGGTCTCATTTTCACCTGTTTTTATGATATTTGTTACATTAAACGCTAGAACAACTTCCATGTTCTCCTGAGCGGCCGGTTTCTTAATATAAAAAACCGGAACCACAAACAAAAGGTGAATGATAAAAGAGACCGCAAATCCCAGCTTAAGATAATTCATCTGTTTTTTGTTATTGTGTTTTCTTATTTTAATACTTCTGTCTGCAGGGTCACTTTTTCAAAACCGGCTTTTTTAACTATATCAAGGACGTCCACAAATACCTGTAAGGCAATATTTTTATCAGCCCTTATTGTCACTAGTGTTGTTCTGTCAAATGACCTGGTAGATTCTTTAAGATCATTTAAATTTACCGGTTTGGAGTCCAAGTATATTCTTCCGTCAATATCTATTTCTATAATCCACGATTCTATAGACTCAGATTGTTTTTCTGATGCTCCCGGTAGTTCGACAGGCAACAGTCCAGCCTTTATAAAAGTAGATGTAGTAAGGACTATGGTCAGCAGCACAAGCATTATGTCTACAAACGGGATAACGTTTATTGATTTAAACTCCTCATCTTCCATCATTTTTTATCTCCCACTCCATCAAGAGAACCTTTGCCTTTCTCAGGATAAAGTTATATAGAGCTACGGAAGGAATCGCAACAAGCAGGCCAATTGCCGTGGCCTTGAGTGCAAGAGCAAGTCCAATCATAATCTTGCCGGTTTCCATATACCCATCTTCTCCTATATTGTAGAAGGTAAACA
>JAIQZR010000128.1 GCA_021777035.1 Candidatus Scalindua sp.
AATGAAGGACTTTGCCAGGGATGCGGTTTGTGCGCGGCAACTTGCAGGTCCAAGAGCGTTGAGTTAGCTGGTTTTAACGACGAGCAAGTCTACGCTGAAATTAATTCCGTAGAATTTAATTAAAAAATTACAATGTCTAAAACTGAAGCTAAACCTGAAAATCAATTCGAACCGAAAATAATTGCTTTTCTCTGTAACTGGTGTACCTATGCCGGAGCAGACCTTGCAGGAACAGGAAGAAAAGAGTACCAGGCAAATGTACGCATTATTAAACTTCCATGCACTGGGGGGATAGATCCCCTCTTTTTGATAAAGGCATTTGAACGGGGAGCAGACGGTATTCTGGTTTCCGGATGCCATCCCGGAGATTGCCACTACAACTCCGGCAATTACCACGCCAGACGTAGATGGAATGTGTTCAGACCACTACTTGAGTTCTGCGGTATCAACCCTGATCGAATCCAGTTCTCATGGATATCTGCTGCAGAAGGTGGAAAATGGGTAGAGACAATAAACGGAATAGTTAATAGCGTAAGGGCATTAGGTCCGTTTGAAGGATATCAGAAGCTCAATACAATAGGCCCTGAAACTTCCGGTGAAGTTAAATCATCCAGTGAGACTGGTTGATTTAAATTAGCAATGTATGACAGGTTTATAAACCTGCGTTTATAGTATGGAGATGATCTGAATGATTGAAGAGTTAAGAAAAAAGGCTGAGGAACTCCTTAAAAACAAGACAGTAAAAGTTGTCTTTGGATACGGTGAGGGAAGTACACCGGAAAGAACAAGGCCGGTATTTATTACTAAACCCGAAGATGTAAACAAATTAACGTGGAATAAGTACTGCGTCTATAACCTCACAACCTACCTCAAGAGGCAGGAAACCAGGAAACTCGGAAAACCGGCATTAATACTCAAGGGATGTGACGCAAGGACAATTATAGTTCTCTTGAAAGAGTGCCAGATAAAACGGGAAGACATTCATATTATCGGTGTCACGTGTGATGGGATAGGAGATCCTCTCGCAACAAAATGTAAGGCGTGTGATGTACACACTCCACTAATATACGACGATCTGATTGGTGAGAAGATAGAAAACAAGGAAATCCCGTTTGAGGAGAGATACGCTGAACTGGATGAATATGAAAAATTGGGTGAAAAGGAAAAATGGGAATTCTGGCAGAAACAGTTTGCAAAATGCATCAAGTGCTATGCCTGCAGCAATATTTGTCCGCTCTGCTTTTGTGACAGATGCATAGTTGAAAAAAACCAGCCTCAGTGGATAGACCCAAGCGCGCATCCGCGGGGTAATCTCTCATGGAATGTTACAAGAGCTTATCATTTAGCCGGTAGATGTATTAATTGTGAAGAGTGTCAGAGAGTATGTCCCGTAGACATCCCTCTCAATCTCCTGAACAAGAAGCTTGCCAAGGAGGCAGAAAAAAGTTTCGATTACAGGCCAGGCTATAATATAGACGACGAACTCGCAATGTCTACTTACAAAGAAGACGACGATCAGGATTTTTTCAAATAAAACAATTACTCTAGAAATTTAAACATATATTTTCAATATAGATTGTGGAAAAACTCTTAAATAAAAATAAATTTGATTCTCTAATAGCAGGTTTAAAAAAACAAGGCTATAAGACTATTGCTCCTAAAAGAGATAATCGGCTCGTAACGTTAGAAGAGGTTCAAGATGCAAACGAAATATCTCTTGACCACGTTATTACCAACAACTCCATTAAAGAATATTTTCTTCCAAAAACGGAAAAAATCCTCTCTTATACAATTGACAAAAACAAGGTAGAGATAGAAGAGCCTGAAGGTTTTGCAGTCAAGTCTGTGATTTTTGGATCAAGACCATGTGACGCATTCAGTCTGCCTGTTATGGACAAGGTTTTTAACTGGGACAGCAGTGACAAATTCTGGGTTGAGCGAAGGGAAGCCATTACCATTGTAACTATTGCATGTGACAAATACGATAGTTACTGTTTCTGTACATCTGTAGGGCTGGCCCCGGATGCAAAACAGGGAAGCGATATACTACTTACCAAGATCTCTAACGATGAATATCTAGTTGAAACCGTAACCGAAAAGGGCGAGAGCCTTGTAAAGGAGATGGAATCCATTTTTTCAGAACCACCTTCAGGCACGCCGGATCGGCAGGTTGCAACAGTCGAAAAGAAATTTGACATTAATAAGATCAAACCATGGCTTGATGAAAATTTTGAACACGATGTATGGGATGAATTTTCAAACAAATGTATTGGCTGTGGTGCATGCACATTTGTTTGCCCAACGTGTCACTGTTTTGATATCGTTGATGAATGTACGATGACCAAAGGTGATAGGGTAAAAAACTGGGATGGATGTCAGTTCACAATGTTTACCATGCATACATCCGGACACAATCCAAGATCTACACAAGGTATGCGGTGGAGACAGAGAATCATGCATAAGTTTAAATATTATGTAGAAAAGTTTGATAGCACTCTCTGTGTTGGATGCGGAAGATGTTCGCGAGTTTGCCCTGCAGACATGAATATATCTGAAATGCTTGAAATAATTGAAACCGAAGCCGGGAAATAAGGAATAAAGATGGATAATATATACAGACCATATCTTATGACGATCAATGATATGACAGATGAAGCGCCCGGTGTAAGAACATTCCGGCTCAACTTCTTAAATGAAGAAGAGGGTAAAAACTTTAAATACCAGACAGGTCAGTTCGGACTCTATTCAGTGTTTGGTGCTGGCGAAAGTACCTTTTGTATTGCGTCATCACCTACAAGGGAAGGCTACATTGAATGTACCTTCAGAGAAGCCGGCAGGGTCACCAAAGCATTACGAGAATTAAATATTGGTGATACTTTAGGGTTCAGAGGGCCATACGGAAATGTGTTTCCGATAGAAAAATGGGAAGGCAAGAACCTTGTGTTTATTGCAGGCGGTATCGCGCTGCCCCCGTTAAGATCGGTCATCTGGAACTGCCTGGATCTTCGTGATAAATATAAAGATGTCACTATAATATATGGCGCAAAAACTACTGATGATCTGGTATACAAACACGAGCTTAAGGAGTGGGACGCGAGGGATGATGTTAATCTTGTGACTACTGTTGACCCGGGTGGAGAGACGCCTGAGTGGACAGGCAAGGTCGGCTTTGTTCCAACGGTTGTGGAAGAGGCTGCACCAGACAGTAAGGACACTATCGCTATCGTATGTGGCCCTCCCATTATGATTAAATTTACGCTGCCTGTACTGGAGAAACTCGGTTTCAAACAAGATAAAGTTTATACTACTCTTGAGAACAGGATGAAATGCGGCCTGGGAAAATGCGGCAGATGTAATATTGGCTGTACTTATGTCTGCAAAGAAGGCCCGGTATTTACTGCTGAAGAAATAAGTAAGATGCCTGATGAGTTCTAAAGACGTAACAATCATATCCATCGTTGGAAAGCAGAACGCCGGCAAGACAACGCTAATCGGAGATCTCATACCAAAACTAAAAGAACACGGATACAGAGTAGGAACCCTCAAATACAATATCAGAAAATTTGATATTGATCACGAGGGTAAGGACACATACAAGTATTATCACTCAGGTGCAGATTCTGTCGCTATTTCATCACAGAATGAAGTTGTCATCATGAAGAAGCTTGCGGATCCACCTACGCTACATGATGTTATTAAAACACATTTTAATGATGTAAGCATTGTGCTGGTTGAAGGATATAGAGAAGATGGTTATCCCAGGATTAGAATAATAGACCCACAAGAAGAGGTTAAATCTAATTCAGATAATGAACTATTACTTATAAAAGAAAACTTGGAAGACAGACGTTTTTCAGTGAAAGACGTTGATAACGCTCTGGATTTTATAGAAGAAAATTTCAGAAATGAGAAGTTTTGCAAAGAAAACACTTGAAAATTATCTGAAAATACTATATACACGCACTTACATTTGAATTGTGTCACATATAGTACCCTGTTACATTTCTTTAAATCTGTCCGGATCTTTTTTATGAAAGGAAGGTGGTAAAATGAGTGCAGTTTTAGAAACATACTTTCAACATGTTGTGGTAGACAAGCTTAACAAAACACTTTCTAAACAGTTTGAGGACATGAAAGAAGACCTTCACGTACTAAAAAAACTTCAGTCAGATTATACCAATCTTCGTATCGAACTGGAAACCCTGAAAAAGCGTGTTTCAGACTCTGGCAATGAAATTAAAGAACTGTTATCAAAGAACGAAGTCAAGGCTGAAACGACAAAAAAACCGGCACCTGCCAAGTCAACAGTAGCAGCTAAGACACCAGCCAAAAAAACCGCAGTGAAAAAACTGACAGTTAAAAAGAGAACGACGAAAAAATAAGTTTTTTATATAATTTCTGCTGACGAAATTACAAAGAAGAGCCTTCTTTGTATAGAGACCGTCTATGCCTTCTTAATCAAGGCATCGAGTAACTTGCCGTTGATGGAACCGTACTACACTAAGAAACTTCACACGGAGGTCACTATTTCATTTTTGACAATAGTGGTTTGGTAATCTGACACAGAATATGGTAAAGCTATCCCATTGCCCCCCCCTTCTTCAGATTACTAGAATAAATAGTATTTCTATTTTCCACATGCTCGTCAAATGAAAAAACTCAAATCCACGTCATTTTTACAGTAGTTTTATTTAGCCTGATTCTATAGTATACTGTCTTTAGAATTTGCAACCTTTCTCTAATACCAATGAAAATATATTCACTACAGGATTTTATCAAGTATCTTGACGCAAACGGTGAACTCATCCGTATCAAAACAGAAGTGGACGCCAGATTGGAAGCGACTGAAATTTCCATCAGGGCGTTACAACAGGGAATGCCTGCCTTGCTTTTCGAAAACGTAAAAGGGGCTAAATTCCCACTGGCCATGAACGTCCTTGCCAGTGATAAAAGAATTGAACTGGCGCTGGGTAAACACCCAGATCAGCTTGGCGAAGAGTTGATTACATTTATGGAAGACGCTATGCCGCCAAACCCTAAGGTATTCTTCAAACACCCCGGAACAACCAGACGAATTATCAGCGCCCTTCCCAGAATGGCGTACAGGCCAACTTCTCAGGAAGTAGTCAGCCAACCGAATCTGGATGACCTACCCGTTATAACCAGCTGGCCCGACGACGGTGGCCCTTTCATCACACTACCCCAGGTTTTTACTTACGACCCGCATGACGGGAAGCGAAACCTGGGAATGTATCGTATGCAGGTCTTCGACGGCCAGACAACAGGCATGCACTGGCAGATACAGAAAGGAGGCGGGTTTCATTTTTACCAGGCAAAGAAAATGGGTAAGGAATTTAATATCGCAGTTGCATTAGGGACAGACCCAGCCCTCCTGCTGGCCACAGTCGCCGCATTACCTGAAGGTATAGACGAAGTCATGTTCAGCGGCTTTCTCCGCGGCAGGAGGACAAGGATGACAAAGGGCAGGAGCATACCTATCAAGGTGCCTGCGGATGCGGAGTTTGTCCTTGAAGGTACAGTCCATCCTACGGAGTTGCGCATGGAAGGCCCATTTGGTGATCATTTCGGACACTATTCTCACGCTTCAAAATTTCCTGTTTTTCACGTAAGCAAGGTTACACATAGAAAGAACGCCATCTATCCAGCAACAGTAGTAGGCCGCCCTCCCATGGAGGATAAATATCTGGGGAACGCAACACAACAGGTTCTTGGCCCGCTTATTCGTCTGATCCATCCGGAAATCAAAGAGCTCTGGGCCTATTACGAAGCAGGGTTTCATAATCTGCTGGTAGTTTCGGTAGAAGAGCGTTACCAGAAAGAGGCAATGAAGACGGCCATTTCCATTATGGGAGAAGGACAGCTATCATTAACAAAGTGTGTAGTAACGGTCTCAGAAGATGTCAACCCTCGCGACTTCAATGCCGTCCTGAAGGCAATCCGCGAAAATTTTGACCCTACATATGACTTTATCATGATCCCAAAAGTCCCGTTGGACACCCTTGATTTTACCAGCTATAAGATGAACCTCGGAAGCAAGATGATTATGGATGCAACAAAATCAGGAAACATAGATAGAAAAAAGATTCCAACAAAATCTGAAATAGGTCAGTTGGCAAAGACAATCGACAATCGAGTGTTAGATTTTGAGTTTTTGGGTGAAACGCTCTTGATAGTTACGGTTAAGGATAACGGTAGAGACGTTGTTCGCAAATTAATACAATCTAAAGAGCTTGTCGGGCCAAAGATTATTGCGGCTGTAAGCCCTGACGTTGATATCCGCAATCAGGAGCAAGCCATATGGGGCATATTCACGAGATTTGATGCGGAACGTGATATTATGTTTACTGAGGAAAAACTGGTTGGCATAAGCCCCCTGTTCAAAGGCAAGATGGGAATTGATGCCACATGGAAAAAAGGTTACCCCGCACCACTCGTAATGACAGATGAAATAATCAAAAAAGTAGACGAACGTTGGGAGAGTTACTGGAAATAAGTTAAGTCACTTTCTGACACCACCCATAAACAGGATTGTTCTGTGATCAACAGACATATTGTTTTACGAGTTTACCGTAATTGGCTGTCAGTTCCGGGTGATTCCTTCATCGACAACATTGACGAATCAATCGTTATCTCAGATTTCAGTTTTTCGTCCTGCAAATTTCTGAACAAGTATCATAAACGATATAATAAAGATGAAGTAAATGCCCAGGAATGCATAAAATTTTATCCAGCGACGATCTTGTTTTAACATTCCACTGCCTTTAAGTGTATACTTCCTTATCTGCTCCTCTTTTGGGGGTGCTGTGAACCAGCTTATGATGATAGTCGTCACTATAGATATCAGCAAACCGAGCAGATTCCACCACATCCAGAATAGCTCCTTTATGTTCAACCAGAGAAACAGGTTGAACGCTACTCCCGTTATTACGCCAACAAAGATGCCGGTCGCGTTTGCTCGCTTTGATAAAACACCTATCAGGAATGATGCCAGAATCGGGCCATAAAAAGCCGACCCGATTTTATTGATACCTTCCAGTACCGTGCTCGAAATATTACCAACCAGAAACGCAAATCCCGTAATAGCGAGTCCCCAAAGAACAGTAGTAAGTCTGCTGAGAAGCAGAGTACGTCCTTCGGAAAGGTTACGACCACGTTCAACAAAATCGCGCATAGTCGAAGCCGAGAGCGAGTTGATGGCAGAATCCAGGCTGGACATGGCTGCCGCCAGGATTGCCGCAAAGAGAAGGGCACGGACTCCTGTTGGAATATGCAGAAGAATAAACTGAGGAACCAGGTAGTCAAGATGGTCGGCAGGTACCACATCCCTCAGGTCAGGAAAGTGTACGAAAACTGCACTTACCGCTACTCCCATAATAATGTAACAAATCGTTAAAGGAAATCGGGCAAAGCCGTTGAAAAGAAGAGATCTCCTTGTATCATCCGCGGATGGTGCTGATAGCTCTCGCTGTACCTGACTTTGATCCGTACCATAATATGAAATGTAGAGAAAAAAGCCACCTACCAGAAATCCCCAGAACGTGGATAAATCTATAGTTTTGCAACGCTCAGCAGGAAAAGAGGTAAATATTACCTCGAAACCACCCACACTATTTGCAGCATAAATGGTGCAAAGCACAACACCATTCAGAAGGATAACCATCTGAATAACATCTGAATACACTACCGCAGTCATGCCGCCAATGGTGTCGTAAATAATGGTAACGATACCGATAATGAGAATATTCGACCAGAGTGGAGTACCCAGACAGACTGAAAGCACAATTGCAATGGCGTAAACTCCCACTCCTGTGGCAAGTGCCCGGCTGATTAAAAATACGGTGCTCACCAGGTAGCGTACCGAAGGCCCATACCTCATCTCCAGATATTCATATACACTTACCAGTTCAAGCTTTCTAAAAAAAGGAAGGAGGAGTGCCATAACCACAATCATAGCCAGAGGCACTGACATTTCGTATTGCAACAGGGAGAGGCCACCCAGAGGTGCAAGGGCGACAAACGCGGGAACGGAAATAAAACTAATGGCGGAAGTCTGAGTAGCCATGGTTGAAATACCTACCGCCCACCAGGGAAGTTTACGCCCTCCGACGTAGTAATCCTCCTGGTTTGATTGTTTCCTTCCCAGAAAAACACTCAAACCAATCATTCCCATCAAATAAACAGTGATAATACTCCAATCAAGGATGTTCATGTTTCTTTTTTTTATAAGGGTAGAGGCCGATCGGTGTTGAAAGTATTACATACACAATTATTGTGAGATATGGATTTTTTACTGTAGGGTGGGCATTGCCCACCATTTCATTTCCAATTGCAGAATGGTTTTGGTGGGCAATGCCCGCCCTACACGAATATTTTCAAAGCCTGCCGTAGACGCTAATTGAATGAGAAATTTTTCCTAAAACTTCACATATCCCTTTTCTTCAAGATAGTTTAATATTACCCTGGTTGATTCCTCCACTGACAACTTTGATGAATCAACTGTTAACTCAGGATTCAGTGGTTCTTCATAAGGCGCTGAAATACCGGTAAAATCCTTAACCTCACCCGCACGTGCCTTTTTATATAAGCCCTTTGTGTCACGTTCTTCACAAACTTCAAGGGAGCACTTAACATAGATCTCTATGAATTCACCATGACCAAGAAGTTTCCTGACATTCCCCCTGTCTTCTCTGTATGGAGATACAAATGCAGCAATTGTTATTATATTTGCCTCCGTAAACAATTTTGCAACTTCGCCAATGCGACGAATGTTCTCAGTGCGGTCTTCGGGTGAAAAGCCAAGATTTTTATTCAGACCATGACGTATATTATCACCATCGAGTATGTACGCCTGATGTTTGTTCTCAATAAGAGCATGTTCGAGTTCAACCGCAATTGTTGACTTTCCTGACCCTGACAAGCCCGTGAGCCATATGGTTAAGCCTTTCTGATTCAGCAATTTTTCCCTGTCCTCTTTTGTAATCTTGCCATGATGCCATTTGATATTAGTTGCTTTTTGTTCTGCCATTCCAACTCCTCTCTAAATACCAGAGAATTAATTTTCTATGAGTCAAATTTATAGATTTCAGTTTGCTACCATCATGGATCCTTCAACTCCACCTCTCCCAATGCCTTCGCCTCTTCCAGGATATCTTCCGCTTTACTCACAAGAGTGATTACTACATTCCCGGGATCCAGCACTCTCTTTATTGCGCTATCAATGTTCTCCACGGAAACGGCCCTCAAATTATCCGGGTATTTATCTATGTAATCGTCAGGCAAACCGTAAAATTCTTGAATAATTATTTTAGAGGCAATCTGGGCAGGTGTCTCCATACTCAAAGGGTAATGGCCAACATAAAAGGACTTGGCGCTCTCCAGCTCTTCCTTAGTCACACCGTTTGACTTCAGTTTCTTCAACTCGTCAAGCACTAGTCGAAGATGGGCCATTCTGTCCGCCTCCAGTTTCACGGCCAATTCAAGTTGGGAACTGGGAAGGTTTTCAAAGTAAGCAGTCATATCTTTAGAAGTAAAGGCATTATCTGTACCACCATTTTGTTGAATGATACGGCTGTGCTCTTCCGGTCCAACATTTTTCGAACCCTTGAACATCATATGTTCAAAGAGGTGTGAAATGCCTGTTATACCAGGTCTTTCATTTATGGAACCCACATTATACCATACCTGGAAGCTTATTATGGGAGAGGAGTAGTCTTCGTTTACTATCAGCCGTAAGCCATTCTTTAAGCGATGTTCCTTAAGATCCAGTTTAATCTGTTCAGCAGTGGATGTAGGCATAGACATTAACAAATATAAATTAATAAGAAACAGGCCATGAATAATCGAAACATTATTACCACTATCTATTATTTTGTTTCAGCAGTGTCCGGTTAGGTTTTTGCATGTAGCACGTAGGGCAATCCTTCCCGCCCGTACCGAACTGGCACGTTCGGGCGGGTAGGTTTGCTTTCGTACATTAAGCGCAAGGCTAAAGCCTCGCCCTACGTATCTTCCGACA
>JAIQZR010000129.1 GCA_021777035.1 Candidatus Scalindua sp.
TAAAACTTTTATCAAAGTTAGTGAAGGTACGGCAATACCAACCAAAATCAGCAATGTTCCAACAGCGTAGTTAAATTTTGAATTCGTCATTTAAGTATTTTCAGTTTTTTACAGCAGTGTCCGGTTAGGTTTTTGCGTGTAGCACGTAGGGCAATCCTTCCCGCCCGTACCGAACTGGCACGTTCGGGCGGGTAGGTTTGCTTTCGTACATTAAGCGCAAGGCTAAAGCCTCGCCCTACGTATCTTCCGACAGATCGGGCATAAAAAACTGTACTCGCAAAAACCTAGCCGGACACTGTTGATTAGAGAGTACTATAACACTTTTACTTATTCACTATTCAAGATGGTGACACTACGCGTTTAATTACAAATTAACTGAACATCCGGTTTCACATTAAATATAATAAAGAGAAAAACGGCAACAGGCTTAGCTTATCACTTACTTCCCGCGTACATATCATATTTCAGCAAACGACAGTCGATAGCTCCATTAAACAATTCTTTGCGAAAAGAGGTTTTAAGGCCGATATGTTTGGCTTCCCGCAAATTGCCAGTAAAAACATATGCAGTATAATTCTCGTATTTGTTTTTTAGTACATCACCTATTCTTTTATATTTTTCTCGTAACTGATCTACTTCCTGACGTTCCCCATAAGGAGGATTCATAACCATTACTCCGGGGGCTGGGGGAGGTGCTAGTTCCTCAAAAGCCCTGTGATGAATTTGTATATAGTCTTCCATCGCGGCATTTTGAACGTTTCTACAAGCGATCTGGAAACTTTTTTTATTAACGTCTGATCCTTCAATAGGAAAAGCAAGTATCTCTTTTTCGTTTTTTATGGCTTCATCCTGAATGCCGTGATAGAGCCCCGCGTCATAGTCTAGCCAACGCATAAAGCCGAATTTGCTCCGGTAATAACCGGGTATACGGCCCAACGCCATCATAGCCGCTTCAATCACAAACGTACCGGAACCGCACATAGGATCTATAAAACTTGAGTTGCAGTCCCAGCCGGTCAAATAAAGAATTCCCGCCGCAAGTACTTCATTTAACGGTACGGTATTCGTTTGAATACGATACCCCCTCTTGTGCAAGGAATCGCCGGAAGAATCCAGAGAAAGAACAACTTGGTTCTGTTGAATATGCAGATTCAGACGCAAGTCAGGGTCTTTTAAATCCACGCCTGGACGGCAGCCTTTTTTTTCTCGCATTTGGTCGATAATAGCATCTTTGGTTAATTGCGATACGTATAAAGAATGGGTAAAGATTGAATTGCGCACAAAAGAATCTATAGCTATGGTGGATTGTGGTGTGACATATTGATCCCAATGGATCTTTCGGATTTCGCTGTAGAGATCTTTTTCCTTATAAATGGTAAAGCTTGTAATGGGCTTGAGAATACGAATAGCCGTACGACACCACAGGTTGGCCTTATACATTATGTATTGATCGCCGGAGAATTCCACAAATCGACGCTGCACACGAAGATTTTTCGCCCCTAATGATTTCAGTTCCTCTGCCAATATTTCTTCGAGGCCAAAGAGGGTTGTTGCTGATAAGGAAAATGTTTGACTCATCGTATTCTATAAAGAGATAATAATCTTGCCTCGCAAATTTTTTTAAGAATGTATTTGATCCTGTAAATTTTATATGCTAAGAAGGCATTAATTTACGGTCAATAATAGTCACTAATCATTGATAAAACAAACGAATAAATAATGACAAGTGACGAATGTCCCTTTTTTTGTTGCAGCTTTTTTGTCTCATCCTATTCTAAGGGAGTTGATTGTATTCTCAAAAGAATTTTTGTAAAGGAGTATGCTGATGACTTAACTTAAGACGCTCTTACAAATGTTTTATATGTATATCTTTAAAGTGCTATTTGTCATTCCCCATATTTTTCTTAAAATGAGATGATAGAAAATTGCTTTACTGAGGTTTTGTAAGAGAGTAAAATGGTTGAGGTCATTCAAATTTCATTTTGGTAATTATACCCTGAATTTGTCTACTTTAGCAATAAAGTGGAGGAAAAATATTAGATAATTCGACAGTTAAGTCAACAGCAGACTTGATAATCCCCTTCATGGCTTGCCCTTTATTAACCTTGGACAAAAGAATGAAAGAGGTTGCCGGAAAACTAAAGAGGTGGTTGTTTATGCGGAACGCTAATAAATCATATAATGCAAAAAATACTAGATAAGCTTAATTTAATAATCTCAGATTCCTGAGAAATGTTACAAAATAGCCAGAAATTATTGTGAAACTTACAATCCAAGTTATGGAACAGGACTAACGCCTGATTCTATAAAACAGGTTGAGGATGTTTATGCCTTCTGGAAGCGTGAAAGCGAAATGGATTTAACAACACCGTCAACTTGACCCACAACACTTGCCAGTCTCTTTCTCATTATTTAGTCCTCTCTCAATGGTAGAACGACTCGTTGAGTGTGTGTCAACCAGTGAAGATTGTTTTGAGAGAAGGTCATATATGATGTTAGATTTGCGTTGAGATGGTACAATACGATATGGATGATTTTCTTTACTCTAATTACTTAGTTGACTATTCTAAAAAGAGAAATCTTGAAGATCTGTTTTGCGCGTACCAATCTCCCGCACAGAGAAACACATATATTAATGATCCTGGTCTGGCAGCGTTATATATGATAACGAGGGGCAGGTCTATTATGGGCGTAATAGAAAAAATCATTAGTCAGTATCTAGACGTTTTTGATGATGTTGGGTCTGTAGTTGATTTTGGTGGAGGGCCGGGAACATTCCTTTTTGCTCTTAGTAAATTCAAAATGGTGAATAGCTATATTAACGTAGAGCGGAGTGACGCGTTTATTGGCATTATGAACGTTCTTGTCGAGGAGTTTCTCTCTTCGTCTACTCCTCATACTCATGTGGATTCGATTAGTTGTAACTATTTAAAGCTGGAACCTCAAGATATCCCGACAAATGATCTTTGTGTGTTTTCTTATACTTTTTGTGAATGTGACAATTCTCTGGTTGGTTTAGCGAGTTTAGTTGAGAACTCTAATATGGTTTTGATAATAGAGCCAGGTACCCCGTCAGGGTTTAATAATATTATTCAAGCGAGGGACAAGTTAATAGAAAAAGGGTTTAGCATTATTGCACCGTGTACAGCATCAAACGGATTTTGTCCTTTGAGAAACTCTGGGTCTGATTGGTGTCATTTCGTTGAGAGGATAGATAGATCCCGTGTTCAGAGGCATTTAAAAAATGGAGTGTTAGGTTATGAATATGAAAAATATTCGTATCTGCTCATGTCCAAATACCCAGTCCACACGGTTGGTAAGCGAATAATATCAAGGCCAAATTATACGAAGCATAGTGTATCGTTCGATATCTGTTCAGAGAAAAGCAGTCATATAATTGTCACAAAGAGAGAGAATAAAGATAAATTCAAAATCGTGAAGAAAAGTATTAGAGGTGATTTGTACAGGGAAGATCAGAGTAAAACCTAACCGATTAACATGGTAAAACATAACCAGACGTTTAACCAAAGCCTATAAAACCGCATTGGTTAACTAAACATTATATTTATTAGGATACTATTATGAAACCTAGTGTAAGATTGGCCGCCGTCAAAACACCGGACGGCGGCGAGATGGAACTTTATAAGCATGATCGTGATTTTTTGATTAAGATTAACGGTCAGGAATTGATGAGCAGTCGTCAGCATGAGTCAGAGCTGGAACTCGCACGATTGGGTTGTGCGCATCTGGCTGATAGCAAGGCGCCAAGCGTACTCATCGGCGGTCTAGGCTTGGGATATACGTTGCGTCAGGCCCTCGACATGCTTCGCCCAGATGCCAAGGTGGTGGTAGGCGAATTGTTGAGTGCGGTAGTCGAATGGAACCGTGAATTTCTTGGAGAACTTAACAGCCAGCCATTAGAGGATAAACGAGTGGATCTCAAGACTGGAGATGTCGTGGGGCTTATCTTGCGTTCCAGCAACAAATTTGATGCGATCCTGCTGGATATCGATAATGGTCCCAGTGCAATGACCAATTCAGGAAACCATCGTCTGTACTCTTATGAAGGGATTATGGCCTGTCGTTACGCGCTACGCAAAAATGGATGTTTGGCAGTCTGGTCGGCTGGGCCGAGTAAGAAATTCGAGCGGCTCTTGGTGGGAGGATGTGGTTTTCATATGAGGCGTTACCGGGTTCCTACCTACAAGGGAAGCAAATCTCAGTCACATTTTGTATGGGTTGCTTCGGAGAAGGAGAGTATCCTGCCTCTCGGTGGAGGAGAGTCGCGCCAGTCACTCAGAAATGGGTCGAAGGAGAGTCGTTAGACATTCCCGAGAGTGATATAGTCAAAAGCATAAGATTTTCGATAAAAACATAATTTTTTTCTGGACCTTGTATCAAAAATGTGCGATAAGAATATCTATGGCACGATTCCTTACTTTAAAACGAAAAAGAGCATTAGAAAAAGCACACAAGAAAGAGCGTACTAGGCGATATGCAGATCGAATAAAAGCTATCCTCCTTCTCGATTTTGGTTTAAGCTATGACAAGATAGCACAATGTTTACTCTTGGACGATCAAACAATTAGGAATTACGAAACTAGATACAAAAGCAATGGGATAGATGATCTCCTCTCTGATAATTACAATGGGGGTGTACCAAAACTGACATCCGAACAAGAAGATCAACTTAAAATTCATCTTCGAGAAAACACTTATATTGCTGCAAAAGAAATTGTAGAATATGCAAAACAAACCTTTGGTACAGTCTATACAGCGGAAGGTCTGGTACATACCCTGAAAAGAATAGGATTTACTTACAAAAAAACTACCATAATACCAGGCAAATCAGACCCTGAAAAACAGAAGGAATTCATCATTGAATACAAGCAACTCAAGGAAGAAAAGGATCCTGACGATAAAATACTCTTTATGGACGGTGTTCATCCTCAACATAATTCCAAGCCATCCTACGGCTGGATAGAGAAAGGCAAAAAGAAAGAAATACGATCAAATACCGGTAGAAAAAGAATAAACCTAAACGGAGTAATTGATATTGCAAACCATGATGTAACCATAAGGGAAGATGAGAGCATCAACGCTCAATCCACAATAAAACTTTTTCAAGAAATTGAAGCAAAATATGAACAGGATCCTAATATTTGCATAATTGCTGATAACGCTCGGTATTACAAATGTAAATTAGTCACAGAATACCTGGAGGATTCAAGAATAACAATCAAACATCTTCCTCCGTACTCACCAAATTTAAATCTAATTGAAAGACTATGGAAATTCTTTTACAAAAAGAAATTATATAATAAGTATTACGATACATATGATAAATTTAAGACCACATGTTTAAGCTTTTTTGAAAATATTAAAAATTATAAAGATGAATTATGTACACTTTTAACTGAAAATTTTCAAATTATTGGTAGATAATTTTCGAATACCTCATGTGTTTGACTATACTAGTTGCAGGTGTTTGTGGTCAGCCCGTACCAGGTTGGCTGAAAAAAGTTCTCGGCGTTTTTTGTCCTGGGATTGTCATTCCGGGACAATATCATATCACTTTATTGTATCAGCACGCTAGTTTAAAACTATGCACTTTCAGCGCAAGACTTTTCAGCTATTTTTTAAAAATATGTTGACGATAAGTTCACTAAAAACGGAAACCACATCGTTTATAATTTTACAGTAGATTTTCTACCGGAATAATAGGACTTTTAGTCCGTGCCTTTGAACCTCTGGACTTTCAGTCCAGAGTGGTTTAGTTATATCGACACATTATTCACTATTCAAGATGTGACACCCTCTCTTAGCTCTATAAACTATGTTTTTTTGTTAACCCGCACTCCGCAACTCGTACCTTGCAACCTGTAACCCGTAACCCGTAACCCGTTTTCCCTTGACTTTAATGATGTGTGGTTTTACTATCCGTTTTTGTTCAATTACTAGATCACAAAAACTATTCTGCATAGAGTGATGTGGAAAAGTTATCTTAAACAAATGTTTATGCTTACACGGATGTTGAGCACTACTGGCGAAATCCGCCGAAGTTTAATCCGTTTCACCAACATGTAAGTCTATGGCTCTGTGTGTTGGATGATAAATGACATGAACTTTCTTGCCAGAAATAACCGTTTTTAACAAAGCATATATAAAACGGGCGCAGTCCCCAGTTTCTCTATACAAACGGTTATTGTTGCTGTTTATGCTGCAAAATATCATATTATGAAAAATGATCTCGACAAAGACTTTGTAATGTCCATTTTAAAAAATGGTGGATTTCAGGTTGATACAATATCCGAGTTGCCAGAATATAAAACACCAGACCTTAAAGTCACGTTGCCTAAAGGAGTTGTGCTGCTTGAAGTAAAATCGAAAGAGAATGATCTGCAACTTCGCGATTTACTTGAATCTCCAAAAGGTGCACTTCTCCACTACAATGTTTCTATAATTGAAACCGTCTTGCGGGATGGGTATCGACAGATTCGTGACTTTCCAGGACGAAGTGATGCGGACTTCAGCTTAATTTGGTTTATCACCCGCAAAATTGGTGGAGCCACTATATTAGTAAATCCTGCTGCTAAGCTGCTACTATATGGTATCGAATCGCTGGAAGGGCGGATGATAGATGGGGATGTCTTTGATCCGGTAGATTGCTATTTCTTTAATGAGTCTTTCTTTTTCAAACGGAAAGAACTTGATGGTGTTGTGTTGTACAATACTCAATCGGTTGAGCTCTGCCTTAATCCTTTTTCTCCCCGACACAATGCTTTTAGTGACACTAAGATTGCAGCGTTCTTTCATGAACACTATGTTATCGTTAGTACTAAGGAACTGGTAGCTGCAGGCAATTGCTTCATTGCCGATTGTAATAATTCACGTCAGGATAAAAATGGAACTGTAAGACATATTAAGAGAAAGTACGGCCTAGATCAGGTTAACATTAATAGGTATTATTATGTAAACGTTCCAGTTGACTGAAGAAAGTAGGGATAGCTGTCCATATTAACTATTAACGAAGACCATTTTTCTATTGAAAGCTAATGAGCACAACTAAAGATATTGAGCGGGCGGTAACGGCATATATTGATACAGCTGACACTATGTATGCCATCATGATTGATGGTGATTGGGGTTGTGGCAAGACCTACTTGTGGAAAAATACGATCCGCCCTATAGTTGGCCATGATGAAGCTCTATATGTTTCTCTTTTTGGTTTGAATGATATTAAGGACATTGAGAATGAAATTTTCAAAGCAATGTCCTTTGTCAGAGAAAATGCAGTAGGATTTTTAAAAGGATTATTAGATAAATCGGCAATTGATATTTCAGAGGATATCAAGCTAGGCGGTATTGGTTTTGCGGTTCAATACGGAATGCAGAAGTGGAAGGAGACAAGGCTCAAAAAAAGTAAAAATCTTTTCATCTGCTTCGACGATCTGGAACGCTGGACTGGCGATATAGAAGTATGTCTTTCCTACATAAACAAACTAGTTGAGCATGATGGCACTAAGTGCCTCATTATTGGTAATTCGAAAAGGATCAGGGAGGTAAGCAAAAACAATTTTAATACGACTAAAGATAAAACGATAGGCTTTAGATATAAACTAACTCACTCTTCAGAAGATGTTTTTGATGCGGCGTTCAAACTAACAAACTTCTCTAGTAAAGAATCAAAAACAATCATCGATGAGATTTACCGAAATAACGAGGCAAGAATTAATTCACATTTATCGAATAGTAAGTGCTCTAATATCAGAATCGTATCCACTTCTTTAAGCCATTTGGACAAGATTGTCGACAAACACCACGAGAGGTTTACCTTGTCTAACACCGCTTCCATTGACTACTTTACTGCATTGATGTCAACAGTTATTCTTGTCGAGATGTATCGTACATCCGATGAAGACAAAGAGCTTATATTAAATCCTTTTAACAATGATGCATATAAGCTTATTAAAAGCATCGGGATAGAAAAATACAAAGGAAGTGAACGAATAGAGTTGTCTGAAGAGGATGGAATAATAGAAACACTTCTTTACAATAGCTTTGCAGGAATAGGAGATGTTAAAAGAAATGGCATTTGTAGTATTGTTAAAAATGGCTTTTATCGAGATGAAGATTTTGTTGATGAGTTCACAGATTGGGAAAAAACTGAAGATTACGAAATATACTTGGATACCTTTAAAGTCTGGTATATGGACGATGATGATGCCAAAAAAATCTTTGAAAGCACCTATAACGCTTTATTTGTCGAAAAGGTTATAAAAGAGCCGCAGACGCTGCTATTAATTGCAGATAGAATGACTAGTGAAATTAAACGGGGCGTATTAACTCTTGATTTTGAAGAACTAAAGGAGAAGTTCAGAACATTATTCAATGAGTTATATAATGAAGGTAAAATGAAACGAGTTGATAGCCTTAACATCCACATGGGAATAAACAAATTTGTGTACTGTGAAGATCTCTACAATGAAGTAAATGTTCTTAATGAAAAATACAATGAAAAAAAGGGAAGGTGCGAGTTGTCTCAGTTCTGGGTGAAACTAGAAAGTGATCCAAGTAGCATGAATGACCTGCTAGACAAAAACCTGCATCTTGAGATGTTTGCCCAATATGAAAATCCTGATATTATACTTGATTCACTTGAAAGGCTAAGTAATGCTCAACTATTTGAGTTTACTCGATGGATGGGATCTCGAGTGAGCAAAAACCCAAATTGTTTGTCTGCTGTTGATTCAGAGTATACAAGAGCTCAAGCTGTAGTTGCAATTATAGAAAATAAATATGCCGACAAATTTGGAGTGAGAGCAGGTCACTTCAAACAGATAGTTAGGATCTTGAAGAATCGCAAGACCGATTATGATCTCGAATATGTTCAGGAAGCAAAAGAAGAGGATCAACCCTAATCTATTGGCAAAATTGCTGTGTTTCAAATTAGTAGTCAATATTCAATCCTTTAATTAACCATTTCCTTCTTTAGAAAATAACAAATGATATCTGTACTTGACTGGGTCGTACTTTTAATCTATGCAGGCGTCGTTATTGCCTTTGGCGTTTTAGTCGGTAAGAAGGAGAGCACGACTGAAGACTATTTTCTTGGTGGCCGTAAGATGCCATGGTTTTCTTCCAGTAACACATTCGGATAATATGCTAAAACAAATGCCATAACAAAAACTTGTTAAATGTGTTATGTTGTGTTAGCATTCTTTCAATGAATCAAATATTAAAGCTAACCAGGCAGAATCAGTAATAATTATTGGAGATGTGATGATGGAACAGCAATTTAAGGTTGTAGTGGAAAAGCATCCGGACGGTTACGTTGCATATCCGCTTGGATTAAAGGGAGTTGTCGTTGGTGATGGTGATTCGCATGAAGAGGCATTGAATAATGTGAAATCTGCAATTAAATTTCATATTGAGACATTCGGCAAAGAAGTCTTTGAAGAAGATGAATCTGTCTTGGAAGCATTTGTTACTGAGGCAGGTGTATCAATCTGATGCCTAAATTTCCAGTTGACGCTCCAAAGTCGAAAGTAATTAAGGCTTTTAAAAATCTCGGCTTTCAATTGGTTCGTGAGCAAGAACATATTTCTATGGTTCGGATAAATCCAGATGATTCAAAAACTCCCCTCACAATGCCAAATCATAATAAAATCAAAAGCTCAACATTGAGGACAATTTGTACTCAGTCAGGTATTTCACGAAGCAACTTTTTAAGGGCTTATAAAACATCATAACAATAAAGTCCGAATCAATAAAGAGGCAGAAAATTAGTCAGTCATGCTCAGCGTGATAGACCGTGCCTACCCTACTTTAACATCTTGATTAGTGTCAATATTTAATCAGTCAAACAGTTTCAGTCAAACCCTTTTCTTTTGCTTTTCGTCTTCTTCTTTGGTATTAACACCAGTGGCTACTTTATTAGTTACGAGTTACGAGTTTGATTACTTGGACATTGTAAATTGGAGTTTATTTGAAAATTTGTAGTTTGAGTTTTGCCAGTCCGAACGGATTCATCCGGGCGGGTAATTTATCTCTTTTTTATCTGTGTTATGTCCATGGCGCTTTTTGTCCCCGCCTAACAAACTGGCGGGCAGGCGGGGAGCGGTGAATCTCCTTTAGAGAATAACATATGATTTCCGTACTTGACTGGGTTGTAATCTTAATCTATGCAGGCGTCGTTATCGCCTTTGGGTTTTTAGCCGGTAAAAAGGAGAGTACGACAGAAGACTATTTCCTTGGTGGTCGTAAGATGCCCTGGTTTTCTGTTATGATCTCCATCTACGCCACTTCGCTTTCCGCACTTACATTTATAGGTGTTCCTGGTGCTGCTTTTGAAGGTGATTTTGTTTACCTTCAACTGGCGATCGGAGATCTGGCCGGGCGCGTTTTAGTCTCTACTCTATTATTAAGCGCGTATTACAAGAGCCAGGTAACTACCATTTATGAGTTTCTTGGTAACCGATTTGGCCCGAGGAGCCGTGATGCCGGGGTTGGGTTTTTTATGCTTACCCGCCTGCTTGCAAGTGGTGTTCGACTGGCGGGGTGCGCTATAGCACTCTCTGTTGTATTTGATATTCCGCTTAATAGCGCGATCATACTAATCGCGGTCGTAGCGTTTATATACACTACTCTGGGAGGGATTAAGGCGGTCATATGGACAGACGCACTTCAGTTTTTCCTTCTCCTGAGTGGCGCAATAGTGACACTGTTCTTTATCTGGTCAGCCATGCCGGGAGGCTTTGGCGAGTTTTTTCAGATCGGGTCTGAATTTGGAAAGTTCAGGATTTTTCACGTTTCAGCTTCACCTTCTCATCCTGAATTTTTTCTTAACTTCAATAACCCCAATGCTCTTGCGGCAGGGTTACTGTTTGGATGCTTCACAACCTTTGCGGTGCTCGGGACTGATCAGGATCTTGTGCAGCGAATGTTGACTTGCGACCATGTAAGGAAAGGGCAGAAGGCGTTACTATGGACGGCGGCACTTAATTTTCCGATTACACTGCTTTTTCTGGGCGTAGGTGCCGCTCTCTTTGCTTATTACAAAGTTGCCCCTGACACGGTGGTTGATGGTTTTATTGCAACACACCATACTGATTATATCTTTCCCCATTTCATAAAAACCGTACTCACTCCAGGTTTGCGAGGATTACTGATTGCGGCACTGCTTGCTGCGGCCATGTCATCCCTTGATTCGGCCCTTAACGCACTCTCTTCCACATTTTATATTGATATTTACAAACGATATATCAGTCCCGAAACGACGGAGAGACATGCTGTCACTATCTCCAGGTATTCTGTAATTGTATTTGCTGCCGTTCTGGCGTTTGTGGCAATGCAGTGCGGTAAGACAGAATCTGTTTTATGGCTTGGATTCAAAATCTTCGGTTATACATATGGTGCTATGATTGGGATTTTCCTCATTGCGGTTCTCACAGATAGACGAGGTAACGATATCGCCAATGTCGTTATAATGGTTACGAGTGTGCTTATGGTTCTGTTTTTGACGGCAGATTCAATTGGGCCGCTACAGGAAGTCCGCTCAACCATCCTCTCTCCACTGGGAATTGAGAAGATTTCCTGGAAGTGGTCGATTATCATAGGGTCTATATGGACTTTTGGTATCGGTATTATCTTTTCCAAAAGATCATAGTTTCAGCCCAGTAAGGTGAAATGCATATAATGATTTACGAATTATGATTTCAGATTTACGATTTAAAAACATAGGACGCAGATAAATACAGATTTGGTTTGGACATGTTGTGCTAGTATTCAATCTTCAATATTTTAAACCTCAATATGCCTACCGGGGCATTTACTTCTACTTCATCGCCAACCTTGTGTTCTAGGAATGCCTGTGCGAAAGGTGAAGATACCAGTATTTTGTCGTTCATCGGATCATCGTCTCCTGCGCCTACTAATTCGTAGTTCTCTATATCCCCGGTATCCAGATCTTCAACTTCTACTTTTGCACCGAAATGTACAGCGTCAGTTGGAATATTGGATGAATCTACGATTTCAGTTCTTGCAAGCTTATCGTCAAGTTGACGGATCTTTGCTTCGAGCATGCCTTGTGCCTCTCTCGCGGCATGGTATTCGGCGTTTTCTTTGAGATCACCAAATTCTCTGGCGGTTGCGATTGCCTCCTGGATTTCTGCCCTTTTTACATTTTTCATCTCTTCTAACTCTTTTTTTGATTTTTCGAAACCATCTTTTGACATATAAACTTTTTCCATATTAATCTCCTGGATTTAATTGGTAACAAAAAGACACTGTTTATAATTAATCAGTCTGCTTTTTGGTGAAGGAATGCGGCATTACTTTTTTTTACTCTTACACTGAAAGTCCTTGCTGTTTTAAAAGGCCATTTAAAATAATTTATTACATAATGTCAATAAGATTATGTTGTTAAATTTATGTGATAAATATGGACGTATAGTAATATGCCCCGTATGTTTGCTGATAATAAACAGACTATTTTGGTTTTTGTAGTTTTCTTCGAAAGCTATTGTTAGAAGGGTATGAAACAGATAAGGCGGGGAAAGATCCAACTTATCTATTTTTAGTGGATTTATTTTTACATCTTGTGTAGTGTATTGACGTATTTGTATTAGGCTTCACAAAACAACAGTTTGTGACGTAATCTGTAAAATTGTGTATGGGGGCTTTACTGTACAATGGTAAATTCTGTACCGTTTTGTATCGTGTACACGAAAATTATAATTTTTTAATCCAGTCTGATTTATAAACTATGAAACTCAAAAAGATTTTTATTATTTCCTTATTATTGGTTTTCACTATAACCGTTTTTTGTTCAACGTCATTTTCCAAGCAAGGTACATTGACAGGGCAGGTGGTGGACGGGTTTGACAAAGTTGTAAAAGATGTTGAGGTTAAAATTAAGGGTACTAAGTTTACTGCGAAGACTGATGAAAATGGTCAATACAGAATTGAATTTAATCCCGGTAAATTAGTAATATCGTTCAGGAAAAAAGGTTATGCAAAACAGACATCTTCCTTGAATATACGTGAAAATTCAGTCGTTCCCATGCCAAAGTTGACTTTCTGGAAATATCCTGAGAGTGGAGGGGTTTTCCTGATAAGGATGGAAGACTACAAAAAGTTTGAGTATGCCAGCTTTAGTTCGGAACGTGATGATAACCACGTAAGCTTTTATGTAAAAGGGGGGCCGACAAAGATTGAGTGTCCCGAAGATGCGTTTGTAAAAGGCAGTCTCGGGTTAATGTTACTTGACTACTCCAAAGAAGAGCCGGTAGTAGTGGGTAAGACTCTTTATAGTGTTACGGATAATAACCTTATTGGTGAGATAGTATTTAGTTCAGGGGATTGGGGTATCGAGAAGGTTGACGACAAATATTCTGAGGTATCAGGTAGGGTAGGCTTACGTTATATCACACTTGGCCCAGGTAAGTATTACTACTGTATCGGGCAAATTACCTTAAGATCGAAGCTTGGATTCGGTTATTATTTTGAGATTGTGAATCCGGGCTTGTTAGATACAGAAGAAAAATGATAAAATGATTTTCTGGCTTATCATGAGGTTTGTTTCACATGTTTTTTTAATCACATTATACTTTGACTGCTCTACAGTGGTTAGTTGGTGCAGAATAATATTCAGGGATTTCTTCATAATAGAAAGGGGAATAGATAGTGCTAAAAGGATTGAAAAGTAACTTAATTACGATACTGACAATCAGTATGTTCATTTTTGGCGGACTTCTCTACACTTCCAATAATCTTAACGCGGTAGAGAAAAAAAAGCAGACAATTTATATCTGTTACTGTGCCGGTGGGTGTCTCTGTGCCTATGAGACGTATGAGCCTGGCGGAAGATGCGTATGCGGTCTGGCCACGATACCTTCAGACAGGGAAGAGATGAGCGATGAGTACGAATACAAGTGTGACTGCGGCACCATGTGTGAATGTGGAACCGTGGCTGATGAACCTGGACTATGTCATTGCGGTATACTGGAAATGAAGGAAGTGGAGTAGCATAAACAAAAAGAATTTTCCCCTTAATTCCCCCTTTTTTAAAGGGGGAATTAAGGAGGGTTGAATTAGTCGGGGCATTCTACACAGAAAAATCCAATGTTTTTCTGGCAAGTTCCTTTTCAAGTGAACGTAAATCACCATTCAGCTCTTTATACAGGGCTCTCTGTATTTCTGATTCATTTCCTTGCTCTATCATTGTTCTGGCGAAATCGATGTGGTGTTCAGCATGAAGTTCTTTCGCCTTGGGTGCGACAAGATCTACAAAACGGTTAAGTTGTTCGCTGATGGAGATAATCTCTCCTGTCTCAGGTTCTATCATGTCAGTATTAATCCCATATCTTATAGACTTCCACCAGTTTTCTTCGAGATATCCGGAATGAAGCTCGCTTACCGGTAATTCCGCAAAAAACCGGTCTTGATATGTGTCTACGGCAGCTTGTATCAGAGCAGCAAATGCCCCGATGCGGCGAACAGATGTGGGAATATCAAAGATCCGGAACTCAACAGTGCCCAGTGGCGGTTGGGGACGAATAATCCACCATAAATCACCCGGACGCGTTATGTCACCTGCGGCAAGAAACTTTTCGTAGTAAGCTACAAGTTCTGAAAATGATTTAAATGGTGGGGCGAACTTGGTTCGAGGCATAGAGTGAAACAGGTGAGCGCGCGTAGAAGCCAAACCGGTATCTCCACCATCGTAGTAAGGAGAATTTGCGGATAGGGCTAAGAGAGGGTATGCCCAGCGCCGCATTTCATTCATAATGTATATGGCTGCCTCTTCATTTTTTACTCCAACGTGTATATGTAGTCCAAAAGAGAGCATGCGGTGGGCGATATATCCACAATTATCTCGCACCCATTGATAATGTTCATTGTCGACGAAAGGTTGTTTTCTCCAATCGGAAAAGGGATGACTCCCGGCAGCCACAAGATCCACATTGAGTATTTTACAGCTATCTGCAAGAGTAGTCCTGCCGGTTGCCGTTTCTTCTATAAGATCGTCTACCGTTTCATAAACACCGGTACGTGTCTCTAAAACGCATTGAAGCAATTCATAACAGACTCTTTCCCGGAAATCAGAGCCAAGAAGTGCCATGACCTCATTAACAGCAGGTGTAAGTTCTGCAGTTTCCGTATCTATAAGATGCAGCTCTTCTTCTATGCCTAATGTCGGAAAGTCATTTTTCTTAAATGGTTCCATTATTCCCACTTTCGTTTATAGTTTATCTTAAAATCTTTCAGTTCAGGATATCTTTAGCGACAGCGTAAATCAAGCAAAAGATTAACGTTACAGAAAAGCAGTATTATATAGTTCCTGAATATCATCCTGGTACTATATGAAGTTAATATGCAGGCCGAATTCAGAGATACAATAATGCGGTAATTATTTTCAGTCAAATGCTTAAAGAACTGAAGAAAGATGCCGATACATGTGTATTATAAACTATTTGACATTTAAAGGCTCAGTGATAAAATTCCAACATATAACTCATTTACTATAAATCAGTTCCGGGAGACTTAATGCTTACAAATAAACGACTTTTTCCACGGGTAAAAGTTAATTTAATTACTTAGTGAAAGCAATGATTCGATTAATACCTTTGCCCGTCTTGTCTGGTCGCAACCATCTGAGGAAGAATATGCTGGTGCTCAACAATATGGTTTTGAGTTTATCGATATTTCCGGTACCGCTTTTGAACAGATTAAAAAATTTGTAGATTCCGCAAGTTATTAAATGGTGTGGCTTTAATTGATAAGTAATGCTTTTGATCAAACTATTGTATCCAGCAGTAGGTATTTGTCCTATTAACATTTCCCACAATTTCACAATCTTGAATTTCCTCAATTTGTCTTTCCTGATTAAGGATTTAAAGTGCTTATAAGCACTCTCTGTGGTCATTAGAAAGACTATTTGACATAAAAACATTCTGTGATAAGCTTTATGTACTATGATTACAAAACACAATGAAAAGCAGAATATTCCGGAAGAAATGGTGCTTGTCCCAGAAGGTAAGTTTTTAATGGGAAGTACAGAGGATGATGTTAAAAAATTGCTAGAACTTGATAGTAATGTTGAGGCGAGCAGATTCGATGTAGAGATCCCACAGCGAGAAGTGTATCTGGGTGCATATCTGATTGATAAATGTCCTGTTACCAACGTTGAATACAAAAAGTTTATAGAATCAGGTGGTTATAAACAGAGAGACTACTGGTCTAAGGCAGGATGGGATTATGTCCTACAGATCAAACCGTTGGATGGTGTTGGTTTGAACAGTGCCATGGATGGTGAGGATGATTGTCCGGTAGTAAATATTTCGTGGTACGAAGCCGAGGCTTTTGCTAAATATTTGGGGAAAAGGCTTCCAACTGAAGCAGAGTGGGAAAAGGCGGCCCGTGGTACCGACGGCAGAGTATATCCGTGGGGAAATGAATTCGATAAAGAAAAATTGAATTGTGCCGAATCCAGAATTGAGAGTACAACTTCTGTCCTTAAATACTTAGAGGGCAGAAGTGAATATGGGTGTTTCGATATGGCTGGAAACGTTTGGGAGTGGACAGCAGACTGGTTTGACAGTCAATATTATCGCTCTGCACCTGATAGAGATCCACAGGGCCCGGATAAAGCGGAAGAAGAACCGTTTTTCGGGAGGCCTGAGGACGTGGGCACTTCTATTTATGAATTTGAGCCGCCGGAAAGTGACTCACTGAGCGATTGCAAGGTGTTACGTGGCGGTTCCTGGAGTGGAGGAGGTGTAATCCACATCCGTTGTGCAAATCGAGATTATGACGAGCCTGACTACAGAAATGAGACTATTGGTTTCAGGTGTGCCAGGTCTTTAACATAGGTTATCGTATACGGGTTTTCAGTTATTTATGCAGGGTTACAAGATAACCAGGTTAAGCCTTTGGCATAAATGTGCAGGTAGGAACCAATTCCAGCCCGCCCGTACCGAACAGTACGTTCGGGCGGGTTGGCGATCGAATTCTTAGGGTTAAATACTGACGATCGCCGTCAGGAGACGGCTCCTACCACAAACATTGAAATTCCTATACATTAAATTAATGGGACACGGATTTTTACAGATAAAAGTTTTTAACCTGCACTTCTCTGTGTTCTGAATACTGTCAGGTTATGGACAAAAGAATGATTCTTGCGGGGGATGTTGGTGGTACAAAAACACGTCTGGCGTTTTGTCGGTTAGATAATGGAAGAATAATAAGACAACAAACGGAGACATTTGTCAGCCGTGAATACTCGTGTCTTGAGGAAGTAGTACATAATTTTCTAAATAAATACGATGTTTCTGTAACAAAGTCCTGTTTTGGAGTCCCCGGGCCTGTTATTAATGGTGAGGCTAAGGCGACAAAATTGCCCTGGAATTTCAAAGAGGAACAAATAAGTGAGAAATTAAATATATCGTCAGTTAAACTGGTAAATGATCTAGTTGCCACTGCGGCTGCAGTACCTCATTTAATGCCTGACGATTTATATGTGTTGCATGAAGGTGGGCAGCCTGACCCTGCGAGAGAGGGCCAAACTCGTAATAGTGGATTTGGAAATGGAGAAGAGGTCATTGGTGTGTTGGCACCCGGAACAGGGCTTGGTCAGGTATATATATATACAAATGCCGGTCAACGTCATATATTGCCATCTGAGGGGGGGCATGTGGACTTTGCACCCACAAACGGTGTGGAAGTGAGGCTTTTCCAATATCTGAAATCCAAATATGATCACGTAAGTTACGATCGTATTCTTTCTGGTCCGGGGTTGAACAGCATTTATACGTTTTTAAAAGAGACAGGATTTGCTCCGGAACCTCCTGAATTAGAGAAACGGTTACGTGAAGAAGACCCCGGCAAGGTAATTACAACTTCCGGTAAAACTGGTGAATATAAGCTTTGTACTGAAGCTCTTAATATTTTTGCATCTCTTTTGGGTACACAGGCTGGTAACATGGTGCTTAGCTTACTTGCCACAGGGGGTATCTATCTTGGTGGTGGTATTCCTGCTGCGATTTGCGAAAAACTGGCGGATGGAATTACGGTTAATTCCTATTTGAAAAAAGGGCGGTTATCATATCTGGTAGAAAAAACACCTTTATATGTTATCCTTGATGATCATACTGCGTTACTGGGAGCTGCATATATTGCTTCCGAGTCTTAATCTAGTCACATAAAACTTATATAATTTAAAAGTGGATAGGGAAAAATGAAAGAAACAGAAAACCTGGACCAATTATGCATAGATACTATACGAACATTATCAATTGACGCTGTCCAAAAAGCTAATTCCGGGCATCCCGGTGCACCCATGGGACTTGCACCTGTAGCATTTACTCTTTGGGACAGGTTTATGCGTCACACTCCCCAGAACGCTGATTGGCCGAATCGAGATCGTTTTGTGCTCTCTGCGGGACATGCATCCATGCTTTTGTACAGTATATTACATATATTTGGATACGATATCAGTCTTGACGATATTAAGAATTTCAGACAATTGCATAGTAAATGTGCCGGCCATCCTGAGTACGGTCTGGCGCCAGGTATAGAAGTGACCACCGGCCCACTTGGACAGGGAGCTGCAAACAGTGTTGGTATGGCGATGGCGGAAAGGTGGCTCCAGACATATTTCAACCGTCCTGGTCACGAAATAATTAATTATAATGTTTTCGCCCTTGCGGGTGATGGATGCATGATGGAGGGTATTTCCGGTGAAGCAGCATCTCTGGCAGGGCACCTTGGCCTGAGCAACCTGGTGTGGCTTTATGATAATAATAATATTACCATTGAAGGCGAAACATCACTGGCATTCAGCGAAGATGTAGCTGCTAGGTTTAAGGCTTATGGTTGGAACGTGCAACACGTCGAAAATGCTAATGATTTGAAAGCGCTGGAGAAGGAGATTAAAGCGGCCATAGATGAAGCAAGTCGTCCGTCAATAATTATTGTTGACAGCCATATTGCATACGGCAGTCCTAATAAGCAGGATTCGGCTGATGCTCACGGTTCTCCTCTGGGTGACGACGAAGTAAGGGCGACGAAGGAAAATTATGGCTGGGATCCGGACAAAACATTTTATGTTCCAGATGAAGTAGTGAAGTTTAAAGAAGATATAATTGCAAAGGGTGCAAAACTGGAAGAAGAATGGAATGAAAAGCTGAACGCATATGCACAGGCACATCCTGATCTGGCAAAACAATTTGATATGATGCAAAATCGAGAATTGCCGGACGGTTGGGAGAGTATTATTCCGAGTTTTCCGGCTGATGCCAAGGGGCTTGCTACCCGGGAATCAAACAGTAAAATATTAAATCCAATTGCTGATAAAATCCCATGGTTTATGGGCGGCTCCGCCGATTTGGGGCCTTCTACAAAGACCTATATAAAAGATGCTTCGAGTTTCAATAAAGAAAATTATGGTGGCAGGAACCTTCATTTCGGTGTTCGCGAGCATGCTATGGGCGCTATTATAAATGGGATGTCTGTGAGCAAACTCAGGCCATATGGGGCAACGTTCTTTGTCTTTTCAGATTACGTGCGTCCCGCAATTCGCTTATCTTCCTTAATGAAGCAGCCGGTAATCTATATCTTCACTCATGACAGTATTGGTGTTGGTGAGGATGGGCCGACACATCAGCCGGTAGAACACCTTGCGTCATTACGTGCAATGCCGGGCCTGGATGTTATTCGTCCCTCAGATGCCAACGAATTGTCAGTGATGTGGAGGTATATCATGGAACTCAAGGATCGTCCGGTTGCGCTTGTTTTAAGCCGACAGAGTATGCCTACTGTGGACAGGTCAAAACATGCTCAGGCTGAAGGTGCGTTAAAGGGGGCTTATGTTCTGATTGAAAGTGATGGAACACCTGATGTTATCTTGATAGGCACCGGTTCTGAAGTGCAAATATGTCTCGACGCATATGAGCAATTGACAAATGAGGGAATCAACACAAGGGTAGTAAGTATGCCGTGCTGCAGCCTTTTTCAAAGTCAGAAAAAAGATTACCAGGAGAAAGTTTTACCCCGTTCTGTAACGGCACGTGTTGTAGTTGAAGCAGGCTCTACTTTTGGTTGGCATGGTTATACTGGAAGACAGGATGATTGCGGTATATTTGGGCTTAAGGATTTTGGGGCTTCTGCACCATCAGGAGACCTGTATAAAGAGTATGATTTCACTACTGAAAGAGTAGTACAGGTGGCAAAGAACGTTATAAAGAAAAGTAAAAAATAAGATAATTTGATGTTTAGGAATTTCAAAGTTTTGGTATGAATAAACATATTCATGTCTATCCAAATAAGGATAAACTTGTAGCGGCAACTACAGAGCGCATGGTGGGTTCCATAGAGCAGGCCATACAGCAAAACGGCTTGTGTAATATTGCGTTGTCAGGCGGTAATACCCCAGGTGGGGTGTTCTCTCTGTTGGCCACAAACCCTTATCGGGATCGTGTAGATTGGGGCAGACTTCATCTTTTCTGGGGTGATGAACGGATGGTCTCTCCGGAACATCAGGACAGTAATTTTAGACTGGTGAAGGAAACGCTTCTTGATCATATCAATATGCCAGATGAAAATGTTCATCGAATGCGAGGGGAAAATGCTCCTGAACTGGCATCTGAAGAGTATGCGGCGTTGCTGGATATTCATTTTGGAGCAGGTTTGCCGTGCTTTGATCTGATGTTACTTGGATTGGGAGAGGACGGACATACGGCTTCACTCTTTCCCGGAACTGATGCGGTAGAAGAGCGTGAAAAGCATGTCGTCGCTGTTTTTGTTCCTAAGCTCAGTGCGTGGCGAGTAACATTGACATTGCCTGTGCTCAATGCTGCCAGAAACGTTTTTTTTCTAGTTTCCGGGAAATCTAAAGCTGAGATGGTACAGTGTATAATGAGTAATAAACAACCTACCAAAGAAATTCCCGCAACTATGGTTAACCCACAAAACGGCGATCTTCGTTGGATGTTGGACTCCGACGCTATGGTTTTAATTAATAAAAACGGAAGAGAGGTAATGTTTCCTTTTTAATAAATATTTAACTAGCCGATAAAATTTAATGAGGATGGTAGATAATTATGAGTAAGCAAGTGTTTGGTCTGATTGGTCTGGGTGTTATGGGTCAGAATTTTGTACAGAATGTTGAGCGTAACGGTTTTAGTGTTGCCGTTTATAACAGATCTGCGGAAACAACAGCGCAATTTATTGGCGGTTTGGCGGCTGGCAAGAATATCCAACCTGCATATACGCTAGAGGAGTTTGTTGACTCACTGGAAAGCCCTCGCAAAATCATGTTGTTGGTGAAAGCCGGCGCACCTGTTGATACGACTATCCAGCAACTTATTCCTTTATTAGATAAGGGTGATTTGGTTATAGACGGTGGAAACTCTTTTTTTCATGATACAGAACGGCGAGCTAAGGATATGGAGTTTCAGGGATTCAATTTTTTTGGTATGGGCGTGTCCGGTGGTGAAGAAGGAGCTTTGTGGGGGCCAAGCCTGATGCCTGGTGGTTCCAGGGATGCTTACAAAGAAGTTGAATCGATTATGAATGCTGTAGCAGCAAAGGCAGATGAGGATGGGGAACCGTGTGTGACATATATTGGCCCAGGTGGTTCAGGCCATTATGTTAAAATGATACATAATGGTATTGAGTACGGTGATATGGAACTTATAGCCGAATCTTATTATTTGCTTAAACGGGCTCTTGGACTCTCCGCTCAGGAATTTCACGAAATTTTTACCGAGTGGAACAAAACGGAATTATCCTCTTTTCTCATTGAGATAACAGCAAAAGTTTTCAAGAAGATTGATGAAAGCACCGGCAAGCCTTTAGTCGATGTAATATTGGACAAGGCCGGGCAAAAAGGAACAGGCAGGTGGATGGGAGAAAATGCGCTGGAATTGGGGATACCGATTCCTACCATTCTTGCTGCGGTTAATGGCCGAATTCTGTCCTCACAAAAGGAAGAACGTGTGCATGCTTCAAGTTTATTAACAGGCCCAACAAAAAAGTATGAAGGATCATCACAAAAGTTGATAGATGCAACAAGAGATGCGCTTTACGTGTCTAAAATTTGTTCTTACGCTCAGGGTATGAGTCTGCTTAAAAAGGCTTCTGTGGAGTACGGGTATAACATGGATTTAGGAGCAATTGCAAAAATCTGGAGAGCAGGTTGTATTATAAGGGCCAGGTTACTTAATGACATAACCAGTGCTTTTAACCGAAACAAGGATTTGTCTAACTTGCTTGTTGATGACGTGTTTCGAGAGTCTATAAGCATCAGGCAGGAGTCGTGGCGTTTTATCATACACACGGCAATAGAATTAGGTATTCCGATGCCGGCCATGAGTGCCTCGTTGGCATATTATGATTCTTATCGCAGTGAACGTTTGCCTGCTAATTTGATTCAGGCGCAAAGGGATTTCTTCGGGGCACATACATTCGAACGTATTGATAAACCGGGTATCTTTCATGCTGACTGGGAGGAAAAATGAATAAATCTGAGCCTACTACCATAGTAATTTTTGGTGCGTCTGGTGATTTAACGAGACGTAAATTGATACCGGCCTTGTTTGAGGTGAGCCTGGAAGGTCTGCTTGCAAAAGGGACCAGGATAGTCGGGTTTGCCAGACGGGAAAAATCTCATGAGCAATTTCGTGTTGAAATTGAAGAAGCGTTGGTCGAATTTGCCAGGTCTAAGCCGAATGCGGGCTCTGATGAGTTAAAGGTCTTTAGTTCATCTTGTTATTACCAGACCGGGAACTATGATAATGGTAAAAGCTTTCACGATTTGAAGGAGTTGTTAGAGAGGCTTGATAAAGAAAATGGAGTGTCTCCTGATAAAGGCAATCGACTGTTTTACCTGGCCACACCTCCAAACGTTTTCTCCGGAATTGTAGGAATGCTTGGTCAAACCGGACATATTGTTGACCCAAATAGCGATGACCGTTGGACCAGGGTAATTATTGAAAAGCCATTTGGCCGTGATCTAGAAACTGCCTGTACTTTGAATAAAAGTTTATCAGCAATATTAGATGAGCGTCAGATTTATCGGATTGATCATTATCTAGGCAAAGAGACTGTTCAAAATATTATGGCATTCCGCTTTGGCAATAGCATATTCGAGCCGCTTTGGGATCGTCGTTACGTGAGTCATGTGCATATTACAGTTGCAGAAGCAGTATGTGTGGAGGGGCGTGGTAGCTATTACGACAATTCTGGCGCGCTCCGCGATATGGTACAAAATCATATGTTGCAATTATTGGCGCTTGTCGCAATGGAGCCACCCGCTTCTTTTGCGCCTAATGCAGTTCGTGATGAAAAAGTAAAGTTGTTGAGCGCTATACCTCCTATTGGTGCTGGTGACATTAATGAGTGTTCTATACGTGGACAGTATGCGGCAGGTACTATAGATGGAAAATTGGTTCCGGATTATTTAAGGGAGAATGGTGTACAACCAAATTCTGTAACCGAAACCTTTGTTGCACTGAAATTACACGTAGATAACTGGCGTTGGGCAGGAATCCCATTTTATCTTCGTACTGGAAAGGCTCTTGCAGAACGTCTTACTGAAGTAAATATTGAATTCAGGCAACCACCCCTGGCCCTGTTTAGTCACATGCAGAATGGTAAGAGTGGAGGGAGAGGCCGTATGAAACCTAATATGCTCTCTTTGCGGGTTCAACCCAATGAAGGCATACGATTGTCAATCGGTATGAAAGTTCCCGGTCAAAAGATGGTTTTAGAGCCCCAAGATATGGAATTTTGCTATGAAGATGTATTTGATGTTGAGTCTGCGGGAGCGTATGAACGATTGATTTTAGATGCCATACTGGGAGACACCACTCTCTTTATTCGACAGGATGAGGTGGAGGCAGCCTGGAAATTGGTGAATGGTGTACTTTGTGGATGGGCCAGCGAAGAGGTGCCACATATTCACCTTTATCGGGCCGGAACATGGGGCCCATATGCCGCCGATGAATTTATTAAGAACGACATAAGAAATTCAAAAGCGTTGTAATAATATATATAAAAACAGGGACACATCCCATTTATTTGGGTTCGATTAAGATCAAAAAAGCATATTAAGAGGATAAATGGGATGTGTCCCTGTTTTTTCGTTTAATGGTATTCTTTTTTAAGTAAGTTTCCCCAACGGGAATTATAGGGGTGAACTTTGTGGGCGATTGTCTGCCCTTGTACAAGTGGCCTTCCCTCGTTTGCCCACTTAAAAATTGAGCCTTCCAGGTTATGGACTTCCTTAAAACCCAGAGTCCACAATTTTCTTGCCAGAATAGAAGAACGATACCCCACAGAGCAATAAACGACGAGAGAGTCGTCGGGTTTGATATTTGCCAAATATTTTAAGGGGTTCTTGCTGTTATAAGGAATATTCTTTGCCCCTGAAATATGGCTTATCTGAAACTCTTTTTTTGCTCTGGCATCAATTAAGATAATAGGTTCAATTCCGGAGTTAGACAACCATGAATGTAGTTCGTCAGTCCGGAGTTGCTTAACATCAGGGTATTTATTTCTGATGTCTCTTATCACATTTGGCCAGGTCAGTGCTTCCTGGCTATGTGAACATTCTGTAATCGTCCCCATTCCTGCTACGGCTAATATTGCGGTAAATATAAAGTATCTACTATTTTTCATCTATACAGGTATTGTCTTCCTTTCGGCCCGCCCGGTTATCAGTTAAAACGGAGAGAATTCCAGTACCGGATTCCTCATGAAAACAAGGTTTTCATGTGCACGGCCAATTTTTAGAAGCTATTAACTATGATCCCTATGTGGCATCATTCTTCGTCTACATCAAACCATAATTCATCGACATCATTCCTGTGAACTCTGATATTAGTTTTTCCTTTAGCAATATACGAGGACAATTCATTAATATTCCCTATAGCGAAGGAAAGAAACGCCGGATCATCTATTTCGTATCTGAGAATTTGTTCATACGCTCTAAAGGCGGTTTCGACATCTACCTTGCCATTTCTGAGTGTTGTGACAACTTCTGCTAATTTTGATATACAATCCGGAGAAATTTGGTGAAAGTATGCTCTTTCTTCAGGTTGGTTCCAATCAGGTGCATTAATCATAATCGTATTATTAACTAAAATATAAGAATTATTATATATAAAGACACCAATTTTATCTACTAAATTGTGTGATAACAAGTACATATGATTATTAAAGAAAAAAGTTGAACTTTAATGTATACCTGTTATAATCTAACAATCATTACAGATTGTAAGGTTTGGTAATTTATGAAAGTAATTTTTGTTGAGAAAGGAGTTTGTAGATGTCAATTATGTCAGACGCATACGGGAAGATGTATCCTATGGAGATGAAAGAGAAGAAATCTTCCGGTAAACCAACGAAGGTTTTAGATGTTCCCGAATTTAAACAAGCATGGGATCTTCACAGGGAAACCAGTATGGATATTGTGAAGCGTTTTGAGTACATGGCTCAATGTGTGGATTTTACAGATAAGGATACAGAGGCTATTAAAGAATCAACAGATATAATTGCCGCAAACCTGAAGACAATCCTTGACCATATTTATTATGAAAAGCTGATAAATGATCCATGGATGTCCAGGTGGTTCAGGGACGAAGATGGGAAAATTTCCGAGAAATATGTTGATGTCCGGAGAGCAAAACAGCAAAAGTTTCTTCTTCGAATTTTGGAGTGCAAATGGGATGAAGATTTTTTAAACCATGTTCGATGGGTTGGTGCTATACATGTACCAACGTTCGGGCTTGAGGACATGTATATACCGATGAGATTGAATATCGCACTCTGGGGTTATATTCACCAATACCTGTTTAATCTTTTTGCTGAGGAGCTGAGGAGTGATCCGGATAAGCTGCGCAGGATTACGACTGCCTGGACGAAGCTTTTCTGGCTGGTTATAGACCTTTATCATATTGAATATTTACCTTCATGGATGTAATCAGTGTTATAATTAGACTGAGTAGCTGTTTCAAGGTGTGTTATAGGTTGCTTTGCCCGTAGTAGCGGGCAAAGCAACGGTGTTCATTAATGTAGTAATGGGTAAATTTACTGAAATTACTCTTGCATGAAAAATTTATTTTAATTTTAGGTACTGTGCCAGATTTGATTTTTTGTTCATTACCGGTATGATTTTTCCCTTGCTCGAGGTGAGTACTGTCATTACACCCGGTCCATGGCCCGCTATAACACAGTCTGAATGGACTATGATGCCTATTGAAATAGCATCAGTTTTGTAAATCCTTCCATAGGAGTGATCTGCATCAGAGATTGCTACGAAATCCCCAAATTTAAGTGTTCCGAGTCCGAATTTTTTGACGATTTTTTCATCGAACATCTGAATATCATAGTCCCCTGAATAGCTATGGTTCGAGCCTAGTCCTGAGCCCATAATAGCAGCTGGAACTATATGGGTTACCGGGAACTTGATAGTGCCTTTCGATTCTTTTACGGGTATTTTTGATAAGAGGCTGGGAGAGATATTCATCACATGTATGTCAGGATAATAGTTTGTTAATACTAATCCTGTCCCATATGCCTTAATCTGCATCTTGTCACCTACTACCATCTTTTCAAGGGCCTTTGGTGGGAAGTCTACTATCACATGTTCAATGCCGCCGTGTTTTCCCGTTACAACACCTTTGGTTCCCTTGGCATCACCGGATACAATTTTTACCTCATTTCCGGCGCACGCCAGCGTATTAAGTCCGGCGTTTGGTGACCAGCTTCCTGTCGGTTTCTCTGTGTTCGATATACTGACTCCCGGCTCTACATGATCAGCTGCCCAGCCAATGGCCGGATCTCCAATCCTGATGTTGTAAGTAATTCCGCCAACACTGGGAAGAACAAGCGGTGTACCGTCAGCGCTGATGACGTATGGTGTGTTGGCAAAGGTAGGGCTTGATATCTGTCCTACTACTGATTGCATGACTAATTTTTTTTCGTTTGTTTTAATCAATTTTATAACTCCTTTAGTTTCTGGAATGCTATTTTGAAATGTAAAAACAAAATCTAATGTGGCCCTCTTTCGTTCCTGCTAACGCCTTGTATAATCAATAAACAACGTAGGCCAGATTAACACATTTGTCGCTATTCTACCAAATAATTCTAAGCAGTAATTGGGCCTTGACCACCTGGCCTTATTGATGTTATATTTCTTCGGTTTCATGATCTCCATTAATACTATGTTAAAGATGATTGGTTTTGTACTGTTAAGAGGAGGAGAATACATGCATAAAATAACCTGCTCTTTAGGAAAGGAGAACTGCACAAAATAAAGATGGAAATCTTTGACATACTCATCTCTACTATTTTATTAAGGCCATACGTCTTTGTCTTATTGGGATTCTATTTAATTGCCGGCAGTGTTCAACTTGGGTTGAAGAGGATTGCCGTTTTTACCATATTGGCCTATTTTATTGCATTCATATCTGAGTACGCCTCTACCCGTATTGGTTTTCCTTATGGTTTTTATTATTACACTGGTGAGACTCATGGGAAAGAGTTGTTTATTTCTAATGTTCCATTTATGGACTCACTTTCGTACTCTTTCCTGGGATATTTCAGCTATTCTCTTGCCCTGCTGATAGTTTCGCCGGTAACCAGGAAAGGGTGTAAATTTGGACTGTCGCATCCTCCCTGGTACTCAAAAAAAGTACTCGTCATCGCCGCAATATTGTTTGTGCTCCAGGACGTATTGATAGATCCGATTTCTCTCAGGGGTTCCAAGTGGTTTCTTGGACAGATATATTTTTATCCTGAAGAGGGTATGTACTTTGGCGTGCCTTTATCTAACTTTTTCGGATGGCTTTTGGTGGGACTTGCAATTGTATACTGTTTTCAAAAGTTAGACAACAGAATGGGCTGGTCTAAAGAATTTGCCGGAAATGCTCTCATGGGTCCGATATTATATTTTCTGAATATGGTATTTATTTTGTCAGTAACATTTTATATTGGTGAGTACGTTATAGGAATAATAAGCTTTTCTATTTTCAGCATACTTATCTTTATAACCATACTGAAAATCCGTCATGCCTTCTTAATAAGTACTAACGGTTAGTTCAAAGTTTAGGAAATTCAAAGTTTGGCAGGAGCCGTCTCCCGACGGCGATTGTAAGCGTTCAAATGCAATAATTCGGTCGCCAACCCGCCCGAACGTACTGTTCGGTACGGGCGGGCTGGAGTTGGCTCCTACCTGAGTATTTATGCCTGTTACGCTTCCTATTGACAACTTGTCAGAAAATTTGCAGTTTCAGGCCGAAAATCATGTTTTGGGACACATTTGTTTTTTTCATATCCTAACAATCTCTAGTATTTTTGGAAAGCGTTGTAATGAGCATGACTTTACTTGACAACTCGCTATTTTACTTGCTAAAATACGCCTCATTGACAAAGTAGGTTATTTTATATTATTTCGTTGGGAAAGGGGATATTCAGTATGAAATTTTTTGTGAAATTTTTTGTTGTAGCACTGCTTGTCGCATTTTGTCACACACATAATGTTTCAGCTCAGGCATTAACAGCAGAAGAATCGAAGGCAGCACAGGCAAAATTAATAGAAGCATTGAAGGCGTTGAAGAAGGAGATCAGGACTGAGGTTAATGTTGAAAATGGTGGTACAATTACCGGTACCGTAAAATGCAAAAGAGTTAAGCATCCTCAAGATGTTGTTGTCTATATCGAAGAGGTGAATGGCAACGATTATCCTGCTCCAGAGGAGAAGGGTGTTCTAGATCAGTTGAATCTGACATTTGTTCCTCATGTTATAGCTGTGCAGAAAGGTACAAAGATTGATTTTCCAAACAGTGATAGTGTAAGGCATAATCTCTATTCACCACCGGACTGTTGTAAACAGTTTAACCTGGGTACTTACGATGTTGGCGTTATCAAAACCGTTGATTTTGATCAGGTCTGCTCCGTGCCTCTTTTATGTAATGTACACGCGGAGATGTCAGCATTTGTTTTGGTGCTGAATAATCCGTATTTTTCCGTTACCGGAAAAGACGGCGTCTTTACAATAGAAAATGTACCACCTGGTACATATAAGGTAAGTGCATGGCATGAAAAATTGAGAACTGTTACTCAGGATGTGACTGTTGAAGCAGGAAAAACAGCAAACGTTGATTATGATTTGAAGAAGAAAAAATAAAATAATGGATTGCCAAACTACATCAAACGAAAAGACAATAACGGATGTCAAAGTTGTAAATCGAAGGAGGGCGCTCTATCTACTTGGTTGGGGTTTTATAGGCGTATTCCTGACTACAGTAGTTGGTTCTGCCATCAGGTTCTTTTTTCCGCGTATAATTTATGAGCCTCCTACTAAATACAAGGTAGGTTATCTTCATGAATATACGTTAGGAGTCAGTGAAAGGTTTAAAAAGCAATTCAGGGTGTGGATAGTTAGAGAGACTGACAGATTATACGTGATTCAGGCTAAATGTACTCATCTGGGTTGTACTCCTAACTGGTTGTCATCTGAGGGAAAATTCAAATGTCCATGCCATGGAAGCGGATTTACACCTGATGGGGTAAATATTGAAGGCCCTGCTCCAAGACCATTGGAAAGGTTTAAGGTCGCACTGTCTGAAGATGGGCAAATTATGGTTGATGAGAGTGTGAGGTTCAGGGGAGAGCGTGATGAGTGGCAGAAACCTGGTGCATTCCTTTCGGTTTAGTTGTTTGGTTGAGAAAAATTGGATTTACCGCTTCAGGCATTTCATTAGTTGTTAAGCTTTCGATAGAACGGTATAGCCGATTCAGGCTATACCGTTTGTCCTACGTAGTTTTGTATAACATATTATCCGGCGTTCTCCAGGTTGTGCATCTACTGATGCGAGGTGAGATTTCTACTCTTTTTGTTGAAATTTTGCTTTTTTTCCTGATACAGATGGACAGGAGGTTTGTGGTTGAGTAGCAAAGATGATAAAGATAAACGGAATATGCGGGAGTTGGTAAAGGCAAAAGGCCTTCCCGGAGCAATTAAACATTTCATAGGAAATTCACAGATTTGGCGTTCCTTTTTTCGACATAGTCTAAAGGATACACCAAAGACAAGGGTGCAGACCGTAATAAGTAATGTGTTTCTCCATCTGCATCCTGCCAAAGTGAAAAGACATGCTCCATTATTCAAGTTTACATGGTGTATGGGCGGCATAACCTTCTTTACATTCCTTGTTTTAACGATAACGGGCGTTGCTCTGATGTTTTACTATCACCCAAATGTAAGAGACGCATACTGGGACATGAAAGGGTTGGAGAACCATGTACCTTTCGGCCTGCTTCTGAGAAATCTTCACAGGTGGGGCGCTCATTTGATGGTGATAACGGTTTGGTTTCATATGTTCAGGGTCTTTATGACGGGTTCATACAAACCGCCAAGAGAATTTAATTGGGTGATAGGCGTTGTTCTTCTGGTTTTTACACTTCTTTTGAGTTTCACCGGTTATCTGCTTCCATGGGATCAATTGGGCTTTTGGGCTGTTACAGTAGGTACTAACATGGCCAGGTCTACACCCGGCTTGGGGCATGAAGGTCCTTTTGGTGAGTTACTTGGTATGACCGCTTACAACGACATAAGGTTTGCATTGTTAGGTGGATCGATGGTTGGTGGTAATGCGCTTTTAAGAGCGTATATATGGCATTGTATCGGGTTGCCTCTAATAGTAAGCATATTTTTAATAGTGCATTTCTGGAGAATCCGTAAGGACGGAGGTATTTCGGGTAAACTGTAGGGGCACGATGCCTCGTGCCCTTATACAACGTACTCCAGCACTGTATCTGGAAAACAATGTCACGTCATGGATCGGATCAGGGCACATTGCTGCGTGTTCCTATTATTAGAGGATTCTGTCGAGTAATGAGAGAAAATGTTTTTTGTTCGAATGAAGAGATTCGTATTATTGAATTTCTGGCTTGTTGACATTCCTCTCTTTCGAGAGGAGTCCAAATACTGGAATCCTTTCGAAAGAGAGGAACATGTTCTTGCTTTACGCAACAGGTACTAATTAGAAATTAGGAGAAAGAAATTGGAAAACTTTTGGCACATAATAAGTAAACCTGACAATATTCCGATAATTGGTCTGATGGTTCTGTTAGTTTTTTTTACGTGGTTGGCGTTTAGTCAGGCATTCGAACATGATAGACTAAGTGAAGAAGAGAAAAAATAGTTGTCATTTATATATAAGAGGAATAATTAAGTGGATTATAGGGTAGTCCAGGCTGATGAGAATTGGTTCAGAGAGAATATAAGTTGTCAATACGCTTGTCCAGTTAACACTCCTGCGTCCAGTTATATTGAGAGGATTCAGGAAGGGGATTATGATGGCGCATTGGGTTTGAACTATATGGCAAACCTGTTTCCACATATCCTTGGCAGGGTTTGTACGCATCCGTGTGAGAGTGCTTGTCGTAGGGGCAAGATTGATGAGCCGGTATCAATCTGTTCACTTAAGAGAGTTGCGGCAGATTTTGCAGAAAAAGAATATCCTACAGACCGTTTAACTGCAAAAAAAACAGGCAAAAAAGTTGCCATAATAGGGGCCGGGCCATCCGGGCTTGCTGCCGGCAATGATTTAGCGATTATGGGACACGATGTTACAATCTTTGAGGCGCTTCCTATGGCTGGGGGTATGTTAAGTGTCGGTATTCCCCCTTACCGGCTGCCTTGGAATAAGATAGAGGGTGCGGTTAACTGGGTTAAAGAGCTCGGCATAAAGCTTAAACTGAACAGTCCTGTAAAGAGTCCTGAAGCGTTTGATAAATTAGTCAAAAAATATGATGCGGTATATATAGCAGCAGGCGCCCACAAATCACCGGAGTTAGATATAGCCGGAGAGAATCTTAAAGGGGTTCTGCACGGTATCACGTATATGAAAGATATTAACCTGGGGAGACAGAAGAGAGTGCCGTCAAGGGTGGCCGTGGTAGGTGGAGGGTTTACGGCAATTGATTGTGCAAGGTCATCCCTGCGGTTAGGTGCCAAAGAGGTTTTTATAATATATAGAAGGACATTGAAGGAGATGCCTGCGGGTGAGCTTGAAGTGAGCATGGCAGAGGAAGAGGCAATAAAAATACTATACTTAACTACACCAATAAAGATATTGGGAGATAAAAAATCAAAGGTAACGGCTATAGAGTGTATAAAGAATAAACTGGGTGAAGCTGATGCAAGTGGCAGAAGAAGGCCTGAACCTGTTCCCGGTAGTGAGTTTACTTTACCGGTAGATATGGTAATTGCTGCGATTGGTCAGTCACCGGATATAAGTTTTCTGTCTGAAGAATCAGGTATTAAATTTACTAAATGGGGTACTATAGAGGTTGATGCCGTCAATTTTACTACAGGCAGGTCGGGAGTTTTTGCAGGTGGAGACTTTATGACCGGGCCAAGGAATGCTATTGAAGTTATAGGCGACGGTAGAAAGGCCGCCAGGGCCATAGACAAACATTTGAGTGGTGACAAAGAAAGTGGCTATAATTACTTCTTTAAGGATAAAGGGCCGACGAGAAACGATCTTGGTTACGAGTCAATACCACGCCAGGAACAGAATGCTGTACCTATGGGATCAAGATGGGACATTGATAAAGAGGTCGAGCTCGGTTTCTCAAAAGAAAATGCTTCTAAAGAAGCAGACAGGTGTCTGCTTTGTCACTATAATATATTTATAGATAATGAAAAGTGCATACTTTGTGGTGGGTGTATAGATGTTTGTCCTCACGACTGTATTATGATGCTGTCCAGGGACAAGGTGGAGACTGATAGTATGCTTGATGGACAAATACCTGGTGACTGGGATGCTGTTATGGCTATGGATGAGGAGGCGTGTATTAGATGCGGCCTTTGTGTCAAAAGATGCCCGGTAGACGCAATAAAGATGAAGAGATTCTCTTATACAGAGGCCGCAGTGTAAAGTGGCCGTTAACAGCCAGAGGAACAAATTGGTCTCTTAGAAAAAATATTTTAACCAATTTTGGCAAAAAAAATCGAATATCGAAATCCGAAATCTGAAACAAATACAAAGTCCAAATGCTCTAAATATTAATCATTCAGTGTTGAACATATTTTTTGTTTAGAACATTTGTTTTTTTGACATTCGGATTTGTTTCGAATTTTGTGTTTCGGGTTCCTTATTTTCCAGATTGTCCGGGTTAGGTTTTAGTACAGGTTACGGCGAATTATACTTTAAATTTCGAGAAGGGAATATTAGGTGGCAGAGAAAAAAGATACTGAACAAAAAAGATATCGCGCACTGGCTTTTGTCAAAGGAGATTCGCTGGCAAAGGAGAAGGATTCGCATGTGGCTGATGATGAACTGCCAACCTGGCCGTATTTGGTAAGGAAGGAGTTCCTTGCTGCCATAATCGTTACCATAATCTTGCTGGTCTGGTCAATTGCGCTTAACGCACCATTAGAGGATCCTTCAGATCCAAGCGTTACTCCTAATCCCGCAAAAGCGCCATGGTATTTCCTGGGATTGCAGGAGATGCTTGTATATTTTGATCCATGGATAGCGGGCGTAATTTTCCCTTCATTGATTGTGATGGGTTTAATGGCGATGCCATATGTTGATATAAACCCCAAAGGTAACGGATATTATACGTTTAAGGAGAGATGGTTTGCAATTCTGACGTTCTGTTTTGGGTTTCACATTCTCTGGATTCTATTAATAATAGTAGGGGTATTTATGCGTGGGCCTGGCTGGCTCTGGTTTTGGCCGTGGCAGGAGTGGGACGCGCACAGAATAGTAGCTGACACAAATTACGATCTGACACAGTTCATAGGCATCGATTCAAAGTCCCTGTTGGGCTCCCTTATTGGCGGAGGTGTTATTACCGTTTATTTCTTCCTGGGTATGGTAGTGCCATATCTATTTCTGAAAGTAACACAGAATCAGACGCTTGAAAAATTAGGAATAATAAAATATTCATTGGTGGCATTTCTGTTCCTGTCTATGATGGGCTTGCCTATCAAGGTATTTTTGAAATTAGTATTTCACCTCAAATATATATGGGTTACGCCCTGGTTTAATATATAAAAAAAATTCTTTTCTGACCATATTCTTGAAAGAGAGTAATATGGAGTGCATCGTCCGTGACGATGCATATTAAGGCAGTATGGACGGATCGTAATGCCCTCTTTTTTCTTGACTTCAACAATATATAGCCTTATCATTTCCTCGCATTCAATTCTTAACACATAAGACGATACTACATAATAAAATAGAAAGAAATATGATTTTATGAATTGCATAGATTTTACTTGTTGCGTGTAGCGCAATGTGCTACAAGTTCACATGATTAAATCTTTCAAACACAAGGGGCTCAAGAAGTTCTATGAAACCGGTAATAAAGCAGGTATTAATAGCCGCCATAGCAAAAAATTACGAATACAGTTAACAGCGTTAAATACAGCAACTTGTATTGAGGATATGGACTTACCAGGTTTTCGACTTCACCAGTTAAAGGGAAAGAGAAAAGGATGCTGGGCAATAGATGTTAGTAAAAATTGGCGAATAGTATTTAAGTTTGAAGAAGGCAACGTTTATGTTGTTGATTATGAGGATTATCACTGATGAACATGTTTAACCCACCCCATCCAGGTGAATTTATCAAAGAAGTTTTTCTTGAACCGTATGGTATTAGTTATCGTACTGTTGCTGCAAAGTTAAAGGTGTCTCCATCAACATTTCAGCGATTGATTAAACAACAAAGCAATGTTACACCAGAAATGGCTTTACGACTTTCCAAGACTTTAGGGCGCTCGCCGGAAAGTTGGTTAATTATGCAAGACAATTATAATTTGTGGCAGGCAAGACGAAATTTAAACATTGATGAAGTAGAAAAGTTGGCCATACCTGCCTAACGAAATTCACTGAAGGCAAAAATGATTATTGATATTCGTAACCTATGCGGTTACAATCAGTCGTGATTAAATCTTTTAGGCATAAAGGACTTGAAGACTTTTTCTATACTGGGAAAAAGAGAGGAATAAGACCTGAACATGCTAAAATGCTTGAAAGAATCCTTGACCGACTAAATGCTGCAAATAAAGTAAATGACATGAATTATCCAGGATCATACCTCCATAAATTGACCGGAAATAAGCAAGGTCAATACGCAGTTAAAGTATCTGGTAACTGGAGTCTTTTTTTCGAATTTGTGAAAGGAGATGTCTATGTTGTTGATTATGATGATTACCATTAATGAGGCGATACAATGGTAAAAATGAAGAGACAGCCAACGCACCCTGGAATAATTATCAAGGAAGATTATTTAAAACCTCTATCTTTGACCATTACTGAAATGGCAGTTACTTTAGGAATTTCAAGAAAAACCCTTTCAAAAATCATGAATGAAAGAGGAACAGTAACACCAGATATGGCACTCCGGTTAGCGAGAGCCTTTGATACAACTCCGGATTTATGGTTAAACTTACAAAAAAATTATGATTTATGGCAAGTAGAGCATAGCTCAAAGGAATGGTTGAAAGTTAAGCCTCTAGCCAAGCAATTGCTCCACTCAAATATATAAGCGAACAGCGAACAAAGCAGTGGAGCCAACCCCTCTGTCATTTGCGATTCTATTATCTTTAGGCTCTTTGCTTATATTATTTTTATCTATTACTTTATTTGCCATATGGGGTTGTTCACCTCGGCGTTATATTTCCCATAACATGACACTAACTTTTGACACTGCCCACTATCAATGCTAAGCTTTTTCTACGAACAATAAGCATAGTGGAAGTAAAGGGGTCAAATCTCCTCTTGACTGCATGTCTCTAATACTTTATAATCCTCTTCATGGCACGACCTCTACGAATTGAATATCCTGATGCATGGTATCATGTAATGAATCGGGGAGCAAACCGTAATCGGATTTTTTCTAAATCTGACGATTACGAGCTTTTCATAAATGTGCTTAAAGAAGCGTGCAGCCTATTCAACGTGTATATTTCAGCTTATTGCCTTATGAGTAATCATTATCACCTTGTTGTTCACACCCCGGAAGGAAATCTGTCCAGATTCATGAGACATGTAAACGGAGTTTACACTCAACGATATAACATAAAATATAAAAGAGATGGCGCGTTGTTTCGAGGACGTTTTAAAGCCA
>JAIQZR010000130.1 GCA_021777035.1 Candidatus Scalindua sp.
GCCATACCAATGATTAAAGGTGAAAGAAGTTGCGGATGTGTTAATGCGTCAAGTAACGCCATTGTAACGCATAAGGATAATATTCCGGCCGAAGTAAAGGAACGGTTGAGTGTTATATTTGGGAAATACTTATAATTGTTACGGACAATTTTGAAAGCGTTACTTCTATTTGCGTATTTACGTTCTCACACAGATGCCGGCAAAACGAGCCCAATCTATCTATGTTTACTACGCTTTTAAACATACCTGGCCAGTGTTTTACTTGACACGTTGTTAATATACACGGTAAATTAACAACTATGTATATAAGAACCCAAGACCATCAACTCTGCCTGAAAACAGTTTCTTTCTGCTTGGATCACGTCAAGTTGGTAAAAGCACTCTCTTAAAAAAAGAGAAGACTGATTTGACTATTGATCTGCTGGATCCTGAACTTCAACTTTCCTATAAAAAACCCCAGATTATCGCTCTTTCAGTCTCTAATTTACATCGTCTTCCAAAACGCCATACAGATCTCCGAACCCGATAACATCTTTTGCCACATATCCAACCGGTATTAAATTCTCCGTGAACAGTATGATAAGTTTGCCTTCCTTTGAGTCAAGGATTTCAGGGTCTAATGCCACATCCACTACGTATTTTATGCCCGGAACAATATCTTGCCATTTTGATATCTCAGCAGAACTGACATTAGCACCAAAGTTTGGAGATTTATCTTTATACACAGTAGAGATATTGAAACTGGCGCCCTCTTTTACCTCACCGTATACTTCATTACGAAAATTGTAAGTTACCGATATCATATCATCACACTCTTCAGATCCCAGCCCCAGGCTTCCTTCTTTGTGAACCACTCCATGTCTCCATGTTTTATAATTGTATATATTATTTTCGTAATCGTAGTCAGTAATCATTATACGCTCTTTTTCTCTCTTGATCTTTTTTTCGTACGATTTGATCGGCTTAAGTCTGTTAGCAATATCATCAACCAACAATGTTGTTCTATAGGTGTTGTGTCTATGAATAATCTTATCGAGGAAACCTGCAGTGCTTGCATCAATCGTTATAACCAGGCGATCACCCTCTTTTTCACACTTAAATATGGCAGTCCCCACATTTTTGAAAAGCCAGAAACCAATATTGTACTTAAGCATCTCTCCTTCAAATTTATTGATATCGGAATATACATCTCCGGAACAAAAGAGAAATGTTAATATCAAGCATAAGGTGGTTTTTGTGAAACGGTGTCTGAATATAGAGGTCTTAATCATAACCATCTAAACTTTCAATAATCGCGAGGTCTCTTCAGGAATATCTTCATTACCACTCATTTTCATTGACAGGATGTGCGACCGCAGAAACTCTAGATTATCTGAGGTGTCAACATCGTACCATGGAGGAAGCACATGGAATTGTCTATTAATAGACTGTATCTTTGTCAAAGTCTGGCTGAATACTCTTGATGTGCTCCAGTCAATTTCATCAAGGATTGTATCGTTCCGCTCTGAAAGGCCGATAAGATAATAGCCGCCGTCAAAAGTGGGGCCTATTGTGACAGATACCTCTTTTAATACATCAAAGGCATCCCTTAGGTAAGACACAGGAAGGGTAGGACTGTCTGTTCCTATAATTACAGTCCTTCCTGGGCCTTTATCGAAAGAGTGCGTAAATGCATTTTTCATTCGCTCACCAAGATTATGCCCTTTCTGAGGTATGTAATTTACTGATTGACCGCATATCGCACGAAACCTGGATTCAGCATTTGAGGGTGTATATGCAATGGTAACTTGTTCGCATTCCAGTCTATCAGTTTTGCTGATTGTATCAGCAATAAATGCTTTATACAATTCAGCAGCATCTGTAAGGGTAACATAAGGAGCGAGTCTTGTCTTAACCTTGCCTGGAACCGGATCTTTCGCGAATATAATAAGAGATGTACACATGTAGAGGGCCTGGATGGTTAGTTTTTGTCAATTAATGAGAAAAGACTAAATAAATATTCCGCATGCTTTTAGCGGGAATCCAGGATACGCAAGCCTTTAGATATCCGATAAGCTTGTTCTCGTGAAAACTGAGAAGTACTCGGACATGAAGAAAAGTAGCGTACGCAAACCCCTAACCGGACACTATTGCCATTTTTTTATACTGAAAACAACTCCGTCAAACCTATATCACATCATCGATTTTGAAAGTAAATGTATAGTTGCGTATATGCCCACCAAAATCAATTGGCAAAATCAGATTAAAAGTTGAACTTCTTAGCTCCTCAACACTACCCTCAAAGCTATATCTTGGGAAGAGAGGCTCCATTAAATAGTTTATCTGAGCATCTGTGACGGATGTCCTGTCACTTCCTATACAGAAATCCGGCCAGATATTAATCCATACATATCCTGTCATTTCGGAACCTGGTGGTATCTTTACTGGAGCAACATACGCACTATTCATTGTAAAGTCTTTTGACTCTTCCACGTAATCATAACCAATATGAATCCTGCGAGATTTTCCGGAACAATCTATATATTCGGCACTGTTTCTGACAATATTTATTTCATGCTCGGTCTTGTTCATGATTGTCACATGGATATTTTCGGGAGAAGGAACAAATCTAAACTCTACATCACCATCCTCAAAACTCATTGCCTGCCCGACAACATCGTTATGGAGGGTCTCGCTTTGTGGCCCAAGAAGTGAAAAGCTATAGCGATAAGGTGTGTATGATGAACAGCCAACAAGGATCAGAAACAGAGACCCAAACGCTACTGCTCGTTTAATACGAAACGATTCGAACATGTCTCTACCATATTTGCGCATCATTTATTACATGAAAGTATGGATTCACTGGCCACACGCATAAGTCCTTCTCTATTCATAGTCGAAGTCAGACTATATAGTGTATTGCCATGTTTCCACATAACGACATTGTATCCTTTGTATTTTGCAAAGTAATATGGCCTGCCCTTGTAAAATTCGTGTTGTAACTTGTCTAAATTCATCCCTGAGCTGTTTACCATCTCTAATGATATCTTATTTTGAGAGCCTCTTAATCCAACATAGGCACTTTTTCTTCCGTCCAGGCTGGAATCCTTACAACCTAAGAGTTCCATTTCACGCCCATTACAGTCCGGAACATCTATGGCAAGATTGGATCGTTGTAAATTTTCAAAATGTCTTCTTATTTCATTGCTATCTGAACTGACAAGGTCGAGGTGCATATTGTTATTAACAAAACTATCGTGGCGTTCTGCCGCAACCTTAACAATTGGAGAGTAATCTGCAGGTCTGAAAAAAGCAAGATAAGCAGCAAGGCCGATGATTGTCATAGGTAGCAAAACAGCCATAGTTACATATGACGGCCTTAATGTAAAAAAGCCAAATAGGCCCTTAAGGTACGTTCCTTTGGACTCCACGGCTGTAAATTCCGGCCTACTACGTTCCTCATTCAACTCTGCCCACTGACTTACGATATGCTGTAGTACGTGTTGAGGTGTCTGGTGTAGCTGGGTTCTTTCTCTTATGACCCCCTTTAATGCCTGCTCAACCTCAAATTTGTCACAACATTTGTGGCACTTATCAATATGTTGTTCTATTTTCGCATAATTCACGTCTCCAAGCTCGTTATCCAGGAATTCATGAAGTTGTGCAATAGCTTCTTTACAAGTCATTATATTTCTTTCTCCTCATGTCTTTCTTTCAAATAACCTCTCTCATTTGCATAGTCCCATAATGATTTCTGCAACAATTTTCTTGCTCTGAAAAGTCTCGATTTCACCGTTCCTATTGGACATCCGACAATCTCTGATATTTCTCCATAACTGAGATCTTCAATATCTGAGTATAAAACAACCTCCCTGAAAGCAAGTGGCAGACTATTAACCGCATTTTTCACCTCATCTTCAAGGAACTCATAAACATCAAATACCTTATCGCTTACATAACCGTCATCTTTTTTATTACTCTTTATTTTGTTAAAGAGGTAAAAATCTTCAACCTCATCATAATGGACTGATTTGGGTTCTTTAATCTTTTTCCTGAACGTATTAATAAAGGTATTTCGTAATATCTTGAACAGCCACGCCTTTAAGTTAGACCCCTCCTTAAACGTATGTGAAAACCTATGAACCTTAAGATATGTCTCTTGAACAAGATCCTCTGCCGCTTCCCTGTTTCCAGTCATCCGCATTCCAAAGTTAAAAAGCGAATCTATATGTTCCAAGGCCGCAGCCTCAAACTCCCTGATTTTACGTTCCTGGTAGTCAAAGTCTTTCATTCATCACCGTTTATAACAGCTTATTAATGGAAAAAGTTCCTGTTTAAAATTTCATTTAAAACTTTTTTTTAAATACAAGTCATGGTGTTACCAAGAACAGGTACACATGACTATTTAATCCCAGCTTGACTGACATTTCGTGTCCTTAAAGCGACTGTTTTTTTGTCACCTTCCGGAATTAATTGCTTATACACGGAAAACTTTTGTCCATGTTATTAAAGACAGAAAAAAAGGCAAGAAAATTATTGCCGCATATTACCGATACAAAATGCTGAAATGGTCTATTTCCACATTTAATCAAGGGGCCACAATTGCCTCATATAGAGAAACAACTAACGACTGTAACGCTAAAATCTTATTTACTTTCTTAACTAAATACATTATATTCAACCACTTTAGCAGAAATAGAAATACATACGTTCAAATTTAGTAAATACATTTATATCGTTGCACGATTTTTTCGTCTGAGCAGCATGTTCGAGCTGATAGCCACATTCTCCAGGTTGTATAACCTGTTTATGAGTTTTTCGTACCTATTAGATGTGGAGAAACGCAGGTCATTAACTTGCGCCTGGCCCTGCGTCTACAAATAAAATATTTTTTTTGTAATCAATTTATTATATGTCAATTAGCTTTCATGTTTAAGCTAGTTCAAGGAGATACTTAATGAGTAGAAAAACGGTCATAGTTGATGGTTGTACCGCATGTGCGCATGTGGTGCATGCTACTAATGAAATTATCACAATCTATCCGATAACGCCTTCTTCTCCTATTGCGGAAATCTGTGATGCGA
>JAIQZR010000014.1 GCA_021777035.1 Candidatus Scalindua sp.
CACCACTTTAACAATGGTTTTAATCAACGGTCGTGGTGTATAATATTCACCACCATTGCGCCCGGCATTGCCCATATTTTTGATTTTTGCTTCGTACAGATGACTCATCTCGTGCTTTTCCTTATGAGTCATGAAACGAAGTTGATCAATATTGTTTACGACTTCACGCAGGTTATAACCACTTTGAATTCTGTTTTTCAGTTCGCTGAATATCTCACCAATTTTGTACTCAATAGTATCCGCATGTTCCGCATCAGTTTTAATTTTTTTCAGATAGGGGAAAAGTTTTCCGTTTACAAAGTCCACAAGGTCATCGCCTGTTAAAGCGTTATGGTCAATTTTGCCATTTTCTAATTTAGGAGCTGCCCATTTTGTCCATTGAAATTCTGGAGAAATGATATTGGTATAGATTTTTCCCGTTAGTTCGGCTGCGGTTGCTTTGTCTTTTTCTAAATCGTCCAGATATTTTAGAAACAAGACCCAGGAAGTCTGTTCCACATAATCCAGTTCGCTGCTACATCCCGCGTCTTTCCAAAGCGTATCGTCAATATTTTTAAAAGTTTGTTCAAACACGTAAAAGCCCTTTTTGAATTAAAAGAATTTATCTGTTATCAAGTTTCCTCATTGCCACTGTATAGAATTAGGATTTTATAGTATATCTGAATTGTTTCAAGTTTATTCTTAATAGTCACTTAGCAGTATTGAACCTTTTATGTAATGCAATCCTGATCTGTTAATCATAAGGGATACTTTCTCAATAGCTCTACCAGTAAAGACATTGTACGAACTGGCTGGCACAGGACGGATTTCTTCGGTCAAATAGGGTGCCGTGTTCTTTTTGATCTTCATGATATAGACAAGATAATGGATTCTTTCAAGCGTTCCGCTAATAAAACCATTGGTGACCTTCACAGTAATGGTATATAATGCTACCTGCCCATCTAAACTATTCGAGCAGATGGCGTACATACACCATCAGGCTTCGGGAAAGGATATATATAATGTTTAAACGAATCGAGATTTTATGAGTTACCGCATGTTACCAGGGTGCGGAACAAGGAGTTTGTTCACCGTAGATCACGCAATGGCATTTTGTCAGGGAAAGCTTACGAAAAAAGATTCTTCTGCTATTTACAATGCAGTTGTGAAACCGAAACATTGAGAGGAAAAACAGACAAATCTAAATTAAGTTAAGCTCGCCACGGCGAGTCTGCCTCGGGCATGACCTTCGGCAAAATTCTTCGCCTTCATGATGTCTGTTAAAAAATGTCGGGTAAGAAACCCGACCTACGAGTAAAAAAATATAATATTTTGTAGGGCGGGTTTCCCCGCCTGAATAGCGAAGTCGGGCAGGTTACCCGCCGACTTTGAATTTCCTATACACCAAGTTAAAGTCACTTCGCGACAAAAATCCATCCTCGGTTCCGCTCAGGCCGCCAGAGGTGCCCCTATTAACTTGCCTCAGGCGACTTAGTCGGGTGACGTCACACTCCGCCTTACAGACTGGCGGACAGGTGAGCAGAGTCGAAGTGTTATCAACATTGAAATTCCTATGCATTGAATTAGCGCCCTACGGGCGGACTCTTAGTCTTTTTCTTTCTCTGTACATTCCATAGTATGGTTATTACATCCGGGGCATCCTAATGTTGGCATATACCCTTCGTAGTATTCGTTGTTGAATTGTGCCATTCCGATTTCAGCATCAATAACGGCTTCATTAACCTCAATCTCCGTTTCACACACCAAACAACGGTAATTGTAATACTTCGGTGGCGGGCCAAACGGTTCGTCTACCGCATTCATCTCTATTGTTTTCTTCCTCTCTCTGTTTATATTTGCCACTCTTTATCACTTCATCCTCATCATACTCATCTTTGTTAATTTTAAAATCATCCTTATAAATAAAATCACTACCTGTGTTGTATGGTGGGTCAATGTAGATCATCTTAACTTTTCCCAGATAACTCTCCTGCAAAACCTTTAGCACTTCAAAGTTATCACCTTCTATATACAGGTTTTCAGTAGTATCAAAATTAACACTCTCTTCCCTACAAGGTCTGAGTGTTTTGTTGATGGGTGTATTTGCCTTTAAGAGTGATGCCTTTTTACCCGGCCAGTCAAGACGGTATCGCTCATCCTCATCATCTACCAACACATCGGATAAGCACTGTTTTAACAGGTCAAAGTCGATGGCTTTTTTGTATCTCTTTTTTTCGTGCCCTTTCGTGTTTTTCGTGGCTAAATCTTCTACTTCAGTCATCACGTTAGGAAAGAGCTTTGCTATCTGCTCAATGTTTTTCTCAGTTATATTTGGCGTCTGCATTTTTAATTTGTCCATTGCTTACGCCCCTTTATCGCTTTTAAAATTATCATTATTTTTTAATATTTTATTCTTGTCGGTATTAAGTTTTCGTTCAATTTTTTTAACATCCTCTTCCTGTGGTAAATTTTCAGGTACAATTCCACGAGAAACGAGAGTTTCTCTGACAGTTTTATTATTGGTAATATGTTCGTTAGAAATTGCCATTTCTGTGTTCATCCTCTTATCTTTTGCATTGAAGATTGTAATTTCAGTGGCAAAATCCTTAGCTTTTAATAAAATTGTTGGCATATGGTCTGCGAGCGGTTTGTTTTTAATATTCCATTTTTCCTTCATTTGCCTGGTTGTTCTATTAAACAGAGCTTTATCACCCTTGCCTCTAATAAGAGCAAAATTTTGATTTGCCCCCGTTTGTTCGAAAATAACGGCAGAAAGTTCTTTTTCGGTTTCTGCAAGTTTGTGGCGCGCTTGAACTCTTTCATATTGTAACAATTTTTCTTCAATAATTTCTGCTTTCCTTGTTTGGACGGCAAAATATGTTTGGGCAAAGGCAATTTTCTCTTTTTTGCTGTCACCATTTTGAGCAGTAAGGTAACAGGCATATCTTGTAAGCATAATGTCATCTATCTCTTTTTGAGCTCCAGAGCCTATATCAACCATTTTGTTGGCATCAACAAAATGGTCTCTTATATTTTGCTTTGATAATTCGCATGCCGTTTTTGCTTTAGAAATTACTTTTTGAAAATTACGCCATTCCGAATAACCTAATAGATGTTGTAAATCTCTTGCTAACCAGAATTCGATATCTTCTGTTTTATGAGCAAATGATTCAAAGCTTTCTGTTAATGACTGTATAATCTGTTTTTCCATAGTACTTCTTCCTTTCAATTCATTTCAGTTATACTTTTCAAATCCTGTTGCTTTTCTAACAATAATTTATTCAGATCAACTTTCATATTAAATTGCTGCTCTTTTCTGATTTTATTACACAGCGTTTCAATCTCTTTTTCTAATAGTTTTATCTTATTGTCGGTATCAATGATTGTATCAAAATCACCTTTGTTTTTAGCTTCATTAGTAATAAATGCTTTAATCAGTTTTTGATATACTTTTTCTAAATTAATGCCAGTAAAATCAAAGCTCTTGTCATCATTCCAGTCAGAAAAATAGTAATTCTCTACCCCACTCTCTTTCAATGTGATCACATAAGCCTCATTTTCTTTATAAATAAAGCGATACAATATCTGATAGGGAATCGCCTTATCAATCACTTTCAGAACATTTTTTGGGATAACTTTCTCTTTCAGCTCTATCTCAAATATCTGTATTTCAGTTACTTTATCGGTCTTGCTTATCCCAATCGTCTCTTCGGCAAGCTTGTATTTCCAGGTTATTCTTTGGATTTTACTGATAAACTCATTCTGCAGCTTTGAGCTTAAAGAGGCTTTTTCATAAAACTTTGTTTTTGCGATAAATTTATTAACTAAAGCATTTTTGGGTAAATTCATCATATTTCTTTTTTTGCCACGAAAAACGCGAAAAAGCACGAAAAAAAACAGATAGAACATTTCGTGTATTTTCGTGTATTTCGTGGCTCATAATACAATTCTTTTAATTTCTACTTTGGGGTATGCACCGAAATTAACAATTAATCCTAACTTCAACCCGGTTGCCTTTAAATAATTTAGCACCTGAGCATGGTGTTCCTTAGAAATAGATTTAATCCCTTTTATTTCGACTATAATTTTATCAAAACAAATAATATCAGGTTTATAAGACTGCTCCAATTCCTCCCCTTTGTACATTATCTTCAAAAGAAGTTGAGCGGTAAATGGAATTTCCTGTTTTAACATTTCCTTTTCTAGGCATTCTTGATAAACTGCCTCTAAAAAGCCGCTGCCCATTTCCTTATAAACTTCAAATACAGCGCCTTGAATTTTATAACTTTCACTTTTATAAATAATATCAGTCATTGTTTATTTATTTTTTCGTGCTTTTTCGCGTTTTTCGTGGCTGAAAGTCTTTTCATTTCACCACCACAAATGCAAGCAACTCAAAATCTTCCAAACCTTTAATGTTATTCACAAGAGCGGTTGTACCACCTGAAGAAAAAAGGCTATTAACATCGCTTTCATCTTTTACATTTAAAATAGATTCTATTGAGCGGTTCAGTAATGCGGAGTAGCGCTCCATTTTCTTGCCGTCTTCAGTCACACGGTTAAAGGGTTCATAGACTTCTTTTATTGGTTTGTCTTTTCCTTTTGATATAACACGCAATATATCAAGAATGTTTTTGACATTGAGATGATTGGAAAGTATCTCGCCATTTTCCTGAATATAGATCAGGTAAAAAGGGTGTAGCTGATTAGTGTTATCAATATTAATGTCGCTATTAAAATGTTTGCCAATTATCCCCTATTTTTTTAGGGCACAACACAAGAACAGTTCTGTTCCTTTCCTGATAATATTTAATAACTCCAAGTGCGGAAAATGTTTTACCCAGGCCAACGCTATCCGCCAGTATGCAACCATTATGTCGTTCTAATTTATTTATAATTCCTAGAACGGCATCACGCTGAAAATCATAAAGCTTATTCCAGATAATGGAGTCTTTAAAACCTGTTTTTTCATTTGCAAGTTCATCCTCGGAAATATCTTCCAGGAACTCATTGAATATATTATAGAGCGTTAGATAATAAATAAACTCCGGTGAATTTTCTTTATATAAATCAGCAATATAATCTACAACCGCATCGGTAACATCTTTTAATACTTTTTCGTCTGTCCAAATCTCCTCAAAGTTTGCAAGATATTGTTTAGTCGTATCAAAATCATCTGTTTTAATAATCTGGTTTAAAATTGCGTTGTCTTTTTGATAACCAAACCCGGCGCTACTAAATTCATTTATTCCTGTGTAAACCAAGCTGTTTTCGTTATTAACTAAATTCAAATGAGGTTGGATATATTGATTGCCCGCATTTGTTTTAAACTCTACTTTTTGTTCCATCCATTTTTTGCATTCTTCGGCAATAGCCTTACCTTTCGGTTCATTCTTTAAGTTAATTTCAAAAGCAGAACCGCTTATTGCCTTTTTTCGATTATTAGAGTTAATCTCAAATTGTCTTTGTTCTCTTTGGTTCTTATCTAATTCTATAAAGGTGGGGTCGGTGAATATGAATCTTAGTCTATCAATTCTATTTAATTCTTTTTTCAGACTTTCATAGCCATAAATAGAAAATATCCCTGCCGCAATATCAATTTTACTCCCATAATTAATGGTTTTTTTAAATCGTCTCCAACTTTATCAGTTTTGTTATTAAAGCTTTCTATCATGACGTATTATGTTGTATTTAGGTGTTTCGAGATAATTTCAATGCTGTACTTAACGAATCTTATAGTATATCCGAATTGTTGCAAGTGTTTTCTTTGTAATCACTTGGTTGCATAGTATTGTTGTATATTATGTTATCCTGATATGTTAATCATAGAGGGTGTATTTTGTTTTACGAAGGGACGTTCATCAACTTCCCGCATGAAAGACATATGGCAAGTACCATATGATAGAATAATTTTGATGGGATAGAATGCGAAATGTATTTTGAAGTATTTATTTTCCAAAAACAAAAAGAAATGAGTAATTATTCACCGCAAATTTTCGCATGTATTTTTCAAGATCGTTAGAAAGTTCTTTGTTATCCATAACTTTAGTTTATATTAAACTTCCTGAAAAAGAAGTTTTTACCGGGTAACGCTATAAGATCACTACCCATCGAATTGAAAAGGAGGACGGTCTAATGAGTGAAACACTATCAAATAAACATCTTAAATTGATGGATGCTTACTGGCGTGCGGCGAATTATCTTTCTGTTGGTCAAATCTATCTTTATGAAAATCCCCTGCTGAAAGAACCTCTTAAACCGGAACATGTCAAACCCAGGCTTCTGGGTCACTGGGGTACTACTCCGGGATTGAATTTTATTTACGTTCACCTCAATCGTGTAATCAAGGAACAGGATTTGAGCATGATCTATATTGCGGGGCCTGGTCACGGCGGCCCCGCTATGGTTACAAACACTTATCTTGAAGGTACGTACAGCGAGGTCTACCCGAATATATCACAGGATGCGGATGGTATGAGGAAACTCTTTAAACAGTTTTCTTTCCCGGGCGGCATTCCCAGTCACGTGGCACCGGAAACCCCCGGCTCTATTCATGAAGGGGGAGAACTTGGTTATGCCCTTTCCCATGCATTCGGAGCAGCTTTCGATAACCCGGATCTGATCGTTGCATGTGTTGTCGGTGACGGTGAAGCTGAGACCGGCCCTCTCGCCGCTGCCTGGCATTCAAACAAGTTTCTCAACCCCGCTCAGGACGGTGCTGTGCTGCCTATTCTGCACTTGAACGGTTATAAAATAGCGAATCCGACGATCCTCGCAAGGATTGACAGGGAGGAGCTTGAAAGCTTATTTATCGGTTACGGTTATAAACCATATTTTGTCGAAGGCTCCGAACCGGAAGCCATGCATGAGTTGATGGCTTCAACCATGGACACCGTTATTAACGATATAAAGTCGATCCAGACCCATGCTCGTTCAAATGGTGCCATGCAAAGGCCGCATTGGCCGATGATTATACTTCGATCACCCAAAGGTTGGACAGGGCCAAAAGAAGTGGACGGGAAAAAGACAGAGGATTTCTGGAGATCACATCAAGTCCCTTTTTCTGAAATGATCAACAGGCCGGATCATGTAAAACTCCTTGAAGACTGGATGAATAGTTATAGACCTGAAGAGCTCTTTGACGAAAACGGACAACTCAGGCCGGAACTTGCAGAGCTGGCTCCCAGTGGTGAAAGACGCATGGGCGCTAATCCTCATGCCAACGGAGGGCTTCTACTCAAAAGCCTGAAAATGCCTGACTTCAGAGACTATGCAGTGGAAGTGCCTAAGCCCGGTCAGGTTATAGCGGAGGCCACAAGAATCATGGGTCGCTTTTTAAAGGACATTATGAAACGCAACATGCAGGACAGGAATTTTAGAATCTTCGGCCCGGATGAGACGGCATCTAACCGACTTGGAGATGTTTTTGAAGCAACAGACCGTACATGGATGGAAAGGATCATACCGGAAGATGACCACCTTTCTCCTAACGGCCGGGTAATGGAAATACTCAGTGAACATACCTGCCAGGGCTGGCTTGAAGGTTATCTGCTTACCGGACGTCATGGTTTGTTCTCCTGCTATGAAGCATTTATTCATATTGTAGACTCAATGTTTAACCAGCATGCCAAGTGGTTAAAAGTAACTTCAAAAGAGATCCCCTGGCGCCGTCCGATCGCGTCACTCAATTATCTTTTAACTTCACATGTCTGGCGTCAAGATCATAATGGATTCAGCCATCAAGACCCGGGATTTATCGATCATGTCTGTAATAAGAAAGCGGACACCATCCGCGTATACCTGCCTCCTGATGCAAATACATTATTATATATAACAGACAAATGCCTGCGTAGCCGTGATTTTATCAACGTGATTGTAGCGGGAAAACAGCCACAGCAGCAGTGGCTTGACATGGATGCCGCGATCAAGCATTGTACTTATGGAATCGGTATCTGGGAATGGGCGAGCAATGACAGGGGAAGTGAGCCGGATGTTGTAATGGCATGCGCCGGCGACATACCTACTCTGGAAACTCTTGCTGCCGTTGACCTGCTCCGACAGCAAGTGCCTGACCTGAAAATACGGGTAATTAATGTCGTTGACCTCATGACTCTTCAACCGAAAGAAGAACATCCCCATGGACTATCGGACAAGAATTTTGATGTACTATTTACCACGGATAAACCTGTCATTTTTGCATATCACGGATATCCATGGTTGATTCACCGATTGACTTACCGGCGGACAAATCACAAAAATCTCCATGTCAGAGGGTATAAGGAAGAGGGCACAACTTCAACTCCGTTTGACATGGTCGTCCTCAACGACCTTGATCGTTTCCACCTCGTGGCGGACGTGATCGATCGAGTCCCGAAACTTGGATATATCGCGGCATACACAAAACAGCTGATCCGGGATAAAATAATCGAGCATAAACAATACATTGTAAAATATGGTATAGATATGCCGGAAATCCGGGATTGGAAATGGACGTGGAACGAGGAATAAAAAATATTTGACGGTACAAATAATCATTCGGGAAATGTACCGGAGGACATCTTAAACATCAATGAATTCAATCCTTACTCTATTTAGAATAATTGGGGCCTTTGTTATCTTCGTAATCGGGGAAACAGGACGGATGGGAATATTTCTCGCCGAAGCTGCCTTCTGGATTCCATTCCCGCCTTATTTGTTTGGAAGAGTTATCAAGCAGATCAATTTTATCGGAGTGAAAACAACACTTGTAATCCTGCTGACCGGAACCTTTACCGGAATGGTTCTTGCTTTACAGATTTATTTCACCTTATCCGAATTTGGCGCGGAATCCAGGCTGGGCCCGATTGTCGCCTTGTCACTGATCAAGGAATTAGGACCGGTTATCTGTGCTCTGATGGTTACCGGACGCGCGGGTTCTGCCCTGGCGGCTGAGATCGGCATAATGAGAATAACCGAGCAGATTGACGCCCTGGATACCATGGCGCTCAATCCATATAAATACCTCATAGTCCCTAACCTTATCACGGGTATAATATCTCTCCCTCTCCTGAATTTCATCTTTGTCTTTGTCGGAATCTGGGGTGGATATACTGTGGGTGTAGGACTCATGGGTTTATCTCCCGGAACCTATTTTGGAGGTATCAGGGATTTTGTTGACAGCGCGGATATCCTTGAAGGTATATATAAATCCCTGAGTTTTGGAATACTCATAACATGGATAAGCTGTTACAAAGGATATTTTACGGGATACGGAGCAGAAGGCGTAAGCAAGTCAACAACACAGGCGGTTGTCCTCTCTTCTGTCACCATATTGATATGGAATTATTTTTTAACGTCTATACTTGTTGCTTAAGATGATTGAAGTAATAAATCTACATAAGAGTTTTAACGGACAGAAGGTTCTCCACGGCATTAACCTGAAGGTAAATGATGGGGATGCCCTGGCTTTGATAGGAGGCAGCGGAAAAGGGAAATCCGTGCTGTTAAAACACATAATCGGTCTGCTTAAACCGGACAGCGGTAAAATATTAATAGATAACGAGGATATCAGTAAACTCAGAGGCCGGAAACTGAAACGATTAAAAGAACGGTTTGGTATGGTCTTTCAGGGAGGCGCCCTCTTTGATTCGCTTACGGTCTTTGAAAATGTGGCCTTTCCACTCAGAGAAAAAACCAGGATGAAGACTTCACAAATCCGGAAAATGGTATCTGAAGAGTTGGCCGAGGTAGGTTTATCAGGCGCAGAAAATAAGTATCCTGCCGAAATAAGCGGGGGCATGAAGAAAAGGGTAGCGTTGGCCCGCTGCCTGGTTATGAACCCCGAGATCATCCTGTTTGATGAACCGACAACAGGCCTTGACCCCTTAATGGGCAAAGCGATTCATAATATGATAAGATCATGCCAGAAAAGGTATAAATTTACCGCAATCATGGTAACGCATGAAATACCTGACATCTTTTCTATGGTAGACAGGGTTGCCATGTTATACAATGGAGAGATTCTTACCGAAGATACTCCGGAGGAAATACAGAATTCAAAAGACCCTGTTATACATCAGTTTATCCACGGGGAATTGGAAGGCCCCATATCTATAAAGTAAATAACGTAATCAGATATCTGAAAGAGAAAACTTATGAAAAAACCTGGTGTTGAAATCGCAGTTGGAATTTTTATTATTGCAGGACTGCTTTGCCTTGCGTATATCTCTATCTATCTTGGAAAGATTAATCTTTTTGGCACAGGCAATGATACGTATGAGGTAAAGGCGGTCTTCAGCTCAGTAACGGGACTAAAAGAAAATACCGACGTTCAGATAGCGGGTGTCAATGTAGGCAAGGTTACCAAAATCAGATTAGATAATTATGTGGCCGTAGTCGCCATAAAAATTCGAAATGATATAAAATTACAGGATGACTGTATAGCCTCCATAAATACCATGGGTCTTCTGGGAGATGCTTATATAGAAATCTCGCCTGGTGGATCAGACGTAATAATACCGCCGGGAGGTAAAATACGCGAGACCGAACCGCCCATTGATTTGAAGAAGTTAATAGGAAATATTGCCTTTGGCAAGGTGGAATAATCAGGCCGGTCGCCACGGCCTGATTATTGATAGAAACTGACTGATGTACCGTTATGTGTATTAAGAAAGTTGTGTTATTTGTAGACAATTTAAAGAGAAAGAATTAAAAACATGAAGAACAAGAAGAAAATATTTACTATTTCCATTGCTGTATTCATCATGCTGTCTGTCACTTCAACCTGCTTATGGGCTGGAGAAGCGGGAGATCTCGTCAAACAGACTATTGACAACGGCCTAAGGGTTCTGAAAGAACCTGCGCTTGCGGGAAAGGACAAGATATCTGAACGCAGGAAAAGATTATGGGAGGAGATCGGGTCTATCTTTTATATGGAAGAGATGGCAAAAAGGGCTCTCGGTCAGTACTGGAAAGAGCGTACCCCTGAAGAAAAAAAGGAGTATGTAGAACTATTTACCATGCTTGTCAAAAACACTTATTTGAAGAATACAGATACTTATTCCGGCGAAAAGGTAGTGCTTTTAAAAGAGAGTCAAGACGCAGGATACCATAAAGTTCAGACCAAATTTGTTACAAGCGCTGCAAAAGAGATCGGTGTTGACTTCAGCTTGATAAACAACAACGGAAAATTGCAGATTTATGATGTTAATATTGAAGGGGTCAGCCTCGTAAACAATTACCGAAGTCAATTTAACGCTATCTTGCTAAAGTCACCTTTCAAGGTACTGATTCAAACTATGAGGGAGAAAACCCTCAAGAGCTAAAGGTTTCAAGTTAGAAGTGGTTGAAAAACAACACGCTGAACAGAAATCTGAAAAACTGACTCAGAAAATCGAACAAAAGAAAGAGAAGGCGGAAAAGGAGATCCTCAAGACTTCACATAAAACTGAAAAGCTTGAACAGAAGGCGAAGAAGAAGGCTCTCAAGGCAGAAGAGAAGGCAAAAAAATCTCCAAAGAATGATAAGGATCAAGTGAAATAAAAAACCGAACTCATGAATTCGTCGCAATACCAACGAAGAGACGGAGATCGAGAGTGTTAACAATTGTATTTCGCATGATTTGAGTGCCATTCAATCCATTTATTGAAATCGCCGATTCAATAAGACATATAGTAAGTAACGAAACGATCATAATCTTTTTTTCGAACTGTGTGTTTTAACAGGATAACTGGCATCTTGATGTATATCAACACTGACAGGCCGTATGTATCCTCTGTTTGGCCGAAAGACCGGAATGATTTCCTTGAAATACTCTTTCTCCAATTTAAACGATCTTACACGCTTTACCTCTTTAACACGATTATAGAAAAAGAGGAAAGTTATCCCCCTCAGAAAAGCAGAGATTGCAAAAATTGATAATAACCTTTCACCCCATATTTCAGGTACGTAATTAGCCAACAATCCGCTCAGAAAAGCGCCTGTACATGCAGAAAATGTATACATGGTGTTGAAATAAGATATACAGCGTACCCTCTTTTCCGGAATAGCAGAATCATAAATAAAATTTAATGTACACAAATTAAATCCGCTCCAGGCAAGTCCTGAAGGTACCTGGATAAACAGGAGCCAATAAAAATTGTTTGAAACAAGCCATGCAGCAGGAACAAGTGCAATCACCAAACTGCAAACCCTGATTACAAATAAATTACCAAATTTGTCACCAATCCTTCCCCAGACAGGCTTTAATAAAAGGCCAAAAAGAAGAGGACTGACACTTATAATAGTGTATTCAATATATCCGAAATGGATTCTTTTAAGCATATATACGCTGAAATATGGCGAAGCAATAAATACTGAAAAGGACATTGCAGATACGAAAAAAACATATTTGCCAAAGTTTCCGGTTTTTGATCTTTTAAGAAATTGGAAGAACGAAAAGTAGTGTTCAGGTTTTATATGAAGAGGTGCGTCATAATGCCTCATCAAAATAAATGATGAAATTATTCTGAGAACGTACGCAGATGTAAAAATCACAACAAAACCCCAGAACACTTTCTGCAAAGATGCCTGAAGCAGATAACCCATGAATAAGACAACGACAAGCGAAGAAATTCCTATTGCCATTGCTCTCTTGCCAAAATACAAACCTTTAATTCGGTTTGGAACAATATCTGACATAAGGGACGCCCAGACAGACACAATCATGGAACCGATAATCGCGTATAGACAGTAGAATGATATTAACAGTGGGATTTGCAAGTTTTTTGGCACAAAATGTACTAATATTATGGGAATCACCATGAAAGCTTGAATAAGGGCACAAAGAGAGACAAAGTTCCTTCTGCTCTTAAACCGTTTGAGAAAATCCGGAAGATAGAGTTGAGTAACGCTTATCAGCAACTGCGGAATGGAAGATAATATGCCAATCTGAAAAAGGCTTGCGTTCAGAAAGAGTGCAAGCGGTCGGATAAAATATTCAAAGATTGAAGCTGAAATACCCGAGAAACTGCCTTCAAAAATTGACATCCTCAATGTCTTACGTATTTTAACCTTTTGAATGGAATTATTCTTAGTGTCCATTTTATCCAGTCTGTAAATGATGAAAAAATCTCAAAGTGTTTAAATTAGTGCTTTGTAAAGAAAAAATCGAATTATGGATTATAGCGTTAGCGTTTACAAGAAAATACTTTGAAAATCGGGGTAGAGTAGGGGACAGGCTTGCGCCAATCCCCCCTCATCAAACCGTACGCTCGCTATTTACGAATACGGCTTTCCGATGTTCTTCATCATATAGCATGCACTTAAACCCATTTTGCTGTAGTTTCGGTTCTCGCTTGGCTTTTAGATATAGCTTCCGTTGAAGTGTCCTGACTGTATCAAGAGTTTCTAGCATCATGGCAATCTCTTTCGTCTTCTACTCTCTGGTTGCATAA
>JAIQZR010000131.1 GCA_021777035.1 Candidatus Scalindua sp.
CCCTGATTTATCGTAGCAAAAATATTATGACCAATCAGCAACTTCGAAATTATATCGCCAGCTTTTACTCCCAAAGCGGCTGACACATCTTTAATTGTCGCAGGCAGTTCTACCGCAACCTTACTTTCTTTTTCCTTCGGCTGAACAGCCTTCTTTTCCTTAGGCACTTCCTTTGTGCGTTTTTCAAACCTCCTAGGCCTTTTTTGTTGCGAAACCTTTGTAACCTCTTTCCACCTACCTTTAATTAGGTCTTCTCGCGCCTTTTGCTTCCATAAGGGGATACGCCTCCGCACAGTTGCTGCATCTGCCTCTTTAGACACAACCTTAACAGCGCCAGCATCTTTTTTCTCAGAACTTACCTTTTTGATATCAGGAGTGCCAGGCTTCTCTTTAACAGAAACACCTTGCCCAGCTCCGCCCACTAATTTGCTGCGCAATATACCTGCTTGTTCATCTGTCAATGCATTTGCATGGTGCTTAATATGCACAAAACCATACTCTTGACACTTTTCTATTAAAATACTATTGTTAACGCCCAAATCTTTTGCCAGTTTATTAACTCTAACCATAAATAAAATAATACTCCCAGAATAACACTGCTAATTTATTTTTATTTTTCGACTTCTTTACCGCCAGGATCTTCATTTAGACTTGCTTTTTCGACTTCTTTACCAGTATCATTTTCATTCGAGATTGTTCCTTCTACGTCTTCCCCAGTTGAACTGCTCGCCTCCTCACGCTCACGTTCACGCTCCAACTCTACTTCTGTAATTATGTCGATATCCCAACCTGCTAATTTTGACGCAAGCCTTACATTCTGCCCCCTTTTACCAATAGCCAATGAAAGTTGATCATTCGGCACCACAACGGTTGCAACTTGATTTTCCGGAGACAGCAAAATCCCCGTAACCTCAGCAGGCTTTAAAGTATTAGGAATAAAAACTTCCTGTATATCATCCCAGCGAATAATATCTATTTTCTCTCCATTCAATTCATCCACAATATTTTTTATTCTTGTTCCTCTCACACCAACACACGCACCTACACAATCAACATTAGGATCTTCAGAAAACACGGCAATCTTAGTCCTGTAACCCGCCTCTCTCACCAATCCTTTAATTTCAACAATCTTCTCCGGTATTTCCGGCACTTCCAACTCGAAAAGCTGTCTAACAAAATTAGAATGCGTCCTCGAAAGCAAGATCTTCACTCTATGACCCGCCTTCTTTACCTCGGCAACTATACATCTTACCCTTTCCCCCGGACGATGAAATTCATTACTAATCTGCTCTGACTTCGGAAGATACCCTTCGGTTTTACCAAGGTTTATAATTATTGTCGGCCCTTCAAACCTCTGCACCATACCACTTACTATCGTACCTTTTCTACCAAAATACTCATTGTAAATAACATCTCTTTCAGCCTCTTTAATTTTCTGAATTATCACCTGTTTGGCCGTTTGGGCAGTTATTCTCCCCAGATCAGAAAGATCTATTTCCTGGCATCCTTGCCCCGCCACAATCTCTCCGGTCTCTCTGTCGATCTTAATTGAAATCGGTTCACTCGTTTTCAGATGCTTTCTGGTGGCAGATTCCAAAGCAGATTCAATGCCCTGAAAAACAATATTCTTGTCAATGTCTTTGTCTTTATGTAATAGCTCTACAAGCCTTAATAAGCTCTCTTTATCCATTAAATTTCTTCTAAACGAATTTAAAAAAAAAAGCGGGCAAACTCCCACTTTTCTGTAACGACCTTATAACAACTCCAATTATTAGAAATCCCTTCGTACCTACTTCATTCAAGCTCTCTCGCCGAATCCTGATTATTCCATTAACATAAGCTAGCGCGACCACATGCGACAGAAACGCACACAACACCATACATGTTTTCTGAGACTTCCTCAGTAAGTAAAAGCGAAGCACATCCAACAAAGAATAATTTGAACTAATGAATGATAACAAAAAATACTTTCTTGTCAAGTTCATTTTTGTTTATTAGTTTCTCTAAGTAGTTTCTACAAGGCAATTTATTAAGATAAGTATTTGACAAAATAAAAAATCCTGCTAGACTCGAACCCGACATATACGATATACGGATCCCCATAAAAAGCACTGAAGACTACATAATCTCGGTGTAATCAACATCAAATAATAGTAAAATTTAAAATTGGTATTATTAATAGACAATTATGATTCTTTTACATACAATCTCGTACAGCAGATAGGTGCCATCGGTACAAACATAGAGGTTGTTAGAAACGACAAGATCACTATCACGGAGATTAGAGAAAAGAACCCAAGTCATATAATTGTTTCACCTGGGCCATGCACACCAAAAGAGGGCGGCATATCTAATTCTGTAATTAAAGATTTTGCAGGAAAAATCCCGATATTAGGCGTTTGCTTGGGGCATCAGTGCATCGCATATACATTCGGAGCAAAGATTATACGAGCAAGAAGGATAATGCATGGCAAAACTTCAATGATACACCACGACAATAAAACAATATTTAAAGGACTAACCAATCCGTTTGAAGCCACTCGTTATCATTCTCTTATAGTAAACAAAGAAACATTACCAGATTCCTTTGAAATAACAGCATTTGCAGATGAAGACGAAATAATGGGCATAAGACACAAGGAAATCCCTTTAGAAGGAGTACAGTTCCATCCCGAATCCTTCCTGACGACACAAGGGCCAAAATTGATAAAGAACTTTCTAAATTACTGACAGAATTGCACATCTCAGACCAAACATTAAGACATATTAAAGTTTTAATATCTAAAAAAGATACTCTTGGCAAGATCATAGCATAACGATGTTATCACGATGTATTATCTCATTATATGGTTTATAGCCCAGCGTTTTCTTCATTAAAGAAGTGCGAAGCCCTTTAACCTTCCGCGCCTCATCATCTGAATAATTCATTAAACCCCTGGCAATTTCTTTATCATCACCCGCACTCACAATTGAAACAACATCGCCCTTAACAAACTTTCCATCAATTTTTACCACACCGGACGGCAACAGGCTCTTGCCTTTCTTTTGCAAAGCATTTAATGCGCCCTCATCTACATAAATCTTTCCTTTTGGCCTTACAGTAAAACCGATCCATCGCTTACGGCTTGCAATCTTTTTCTTATGCGGAATAAATAATGTACCCACATCGTCATAGTTCATTATCTTTGACAAAATTTCTGACTGCCTCCCATTAGCTATTATCACTGCTTCTCCCGAACCCGTTGCTATATTAGCGGCCTCAAGCTTACTCTCCATACCACCAACGCCTTCCTTTGTCTTTTGCTTGAACGCAAGCTTCCTAATATCATCCGATATAGAATCCACAACAGACAAAATACGACACCTTTTGCCGGGAGTTGGAAGAGTCGTATACAATCCATCTACAGAAGATAAAAGTATAAGCAAATCCGCTCGTAATAAATTCGTAACCAGCGCTGACAAAATATCGTTATCTCCAAATGTTATCTCTTCCACTGATATTGTGTCATTTTCATTAACAATCGGAATTATCTTAAAATTCAACAACGAGTGCAAAGTGTTACTTGTATTTAGATATCTCTGACGATCTTCAAAATCCTGCCTTGTTAGCAGCAATTGTGCAGCATGGTATCCATGCTTTTTAAAACATTCATTGTAAGTTTCTATTAATTTACCCTGACCAATTGCTGCTGCCGCCTGAAGTTCAGGAAGAATAGTTGGTCTTTTCTGGAGGCCCAACGCACTAATACCAGCCACAATTGAACCTGAACTAACAATAACCACACAAAAACCCCTAGAACGAAGCTTAATAACCTGATTCGATAATTCCATAATTTGATTCTTATCCAGCAACCCGTCATCATCTGTAAGCACACGGCTTCCAATTTTTATCACAATTTTACTAACATTAGATAAGGTTTTTTCACGAGTATTCATAACAATTATTAAATTGGCTCTTCAGGTTCTTTGCAATAAAAACGCTTGACATCTCCATTTCCTTGATACCACCCCAAAGTATTTTAGGCCTAAACGATTTAAAGAACAAAGGGATGGCAAAAAAAGGAAAGAGATATATTTTTTGTCGTTGCCAGTAAGGCTAGAGAATATGTTAAAATCAATGATTGTAATACGTCTGGAGAATTCGTTAGCAAATTGAACAATGCTGCTTACGATCTAATTGATAAAGATACAGAGAAAAAAGAGTTTATTTTGAGTTGGTAGATAGCCTTTGCTTAAATAATTCCATTAGAATTTTGGGACTTGCTTTTCCTTTGGTAATTTTCATTGCTTGGCCGATTAAAAAAGCTAAAGCGTTTTTTTTGCCGTGTCCATAATCTTCTACTGCTTTAGGATTTTTTTCTATAACCTGAATAACAATCTCATCAAGTTCACTGGCATTGTCTATCTGGGCTAGACCCTTTTCTTTAACTATAGCCGGTGCGCTCTTCCCTGTGTTTACCATCTCCACAAAGACATCTTTAGCGATTGAACTCCCAATTGTTGGTTTGATCTTGACTAACGCAACCAACATTTCGGGAGAAATAGCAAAGTCCTGAATATTGATTTTCTGCTCATTTAATTCACGAAGCACGTCATTGATAATCCAGTTACTCAACTCTTTTGAACAATCCTGGGATATTTTAACACATTCCTCAAAATAATCAGCGAGCAATCTATCTTCCGTCAAAATACCGGCATCGTAGTCAGAAACAGAAAGCTCATTCACAAATCTATGATGCCTGTTAACGGGAAGCTCAGGAATGGATGTCTTCGTTTCATCAATCCACTCCTGCTCAATCCAGAAAGGTACTAAATCAGGTTCTGGAAAATACCTATAATCATGTGATTCTTCCTTTGACCGCATCCGTCTGCTTACCGAATTAACATCATCCCACAACCTTGTCTCCAATAAAACAGCTTCACCATTATCCAACAGATCACTTTGTCTAGAGATCTCATATGCAAGCACTTTTAAGACAGCCTTCATAGAATTAAGATTCTTAATTTCTACCCTATTCCCAAAAATATTGGAGCCATGTTCCCGCAATGATATACTCGCTTCAAACCTTAAAGAGCCTTCCTCCATCTTACAATCCGATACACCTATATAAAGCAATATGCTCTTGAGCGTCTGCATATAACTTTCCACTTCTTCAACACTTCTCATATCCGGCTGTGTTACTATCTCTAATAATGGCACGCCTGCCCTGTTAAAGTCTACTAAACTATAATTTGCGCCAGGTGCTTCAGGGTGAATTAGCTTTCCAGCCTCCTCTTCCAGATGTACGTTGTGAATGTCTATTCTTGTTTTTTCCTCCTTAACGACGATATCTACATAGCCATTATTACCGATATTAAAATAATTTTGCGAAGTTTGGTAGTTTTTAGGTAGATCAGGATAGTAATAACTCTTTCTATCAAAGTTAGTGAATTTACTTATCTCACAATTTAAAGCAATAGCAGCCTTTAATGAATGCTCAAATGCTTTTTTATTCATCACCGGTAGAACCCCTGGTAAGCCTAAGCAAACAGAACATGTTTGGCTATTTGGCTCAGAGCCAAATTTTGTGCTACACCCGCAAAAAAGCTTAGATTCCGTGTCTAATTCTGCATGAGTTTCTAACCCTATTACCACTTCATATTTCATAAACTAGCCCTGTCATCTTAATTCAGGTTTTTTTAAATGAAAATCTGTTTCATTTTCGAAGAATTTTGCAATCTTTAATATTTTTTTCTCTTCAAAATGTTTCCCCATAATCTGCATACCAATAGGCAAGCCTGTTGCTGTAAATCCACAAGGAATTGAGATGCCCGGTATTCCTACAAGATTAGCGGGAATTGTATAAATATCTGACAAATACATCTCAAGTGGGTCTGTAGTTTTTTCCCCTATCTTAAAAGCTGGCGAAGGACAAGTAGGCGAGATAATACAATCTACTTTTTTAAAAGCCTCTTCAAAATCGCTTTTTATTAGATTTCTCACTTTAGAAGCTTTCAAGTAGTAAGCCTCATAGAAACCCGCACTTAACACGTAATTGCCCAATAAAATCCTTCTCTTCACCTCACTGCCAAAACCTTCCGCGCGTACCCTGCTGTACATATCAATTATATTGTCTTCACTTAGCTGGCTTCTATGCCCGTACCGAACACCGTCATACCTTGCCAGGTTTGAACTGGCCTCTGCAGTAGCTATAATATAGTAAGTTGCCACTGCATATCCACAATGAGGAAGAGACAAATCAACTAATTCGGCACCATTGTTTTTATATATTTCCAATGCATTTGTTACTGAATTTTTAATCTCCTGGTTAAGTCCATCACCAAAAAACTCCTTTGGTACTCCTATTTTCAAATTATCATTTATGCTATCAATACCAGCCAAATAATCCGGAACGGCTACATTAGCAGACGTTGAATCACAACCATCATGCCCAGAGACCACCTGTAAAAGCAAAGCAGCATCATATACATCTTTCGTGATAGAACCAATCTGATCTAAAGAAGACGCAAAAGCAACCAACCCGTAGCGAGACACCCTTCCATATGTTGGCTTACAGCCAACATTTCCACAAATTGCTGATGGCTGCCTGACTGAGCCGCCTGTATCCGACCCTAAAGCCATAAATGCCATATCTGCCGTTACAGCCGCAGCGGAACCACCCCCTGAACCCCCTGGAATACAATCAGTGTTCCAGGGATTTCGCGTAATCTGGAATGCAGAGTTTTCATTTGAAGAACCCATTGCAAATTCATCCAGATTAGTCTTACCAATTATTATCGCATCTTCCTCCTTCATTCTCTTTACTACAAAAGCATCATAAGGAGGTATAAAGTTTTCTAATATTCTTGACGCACAAGTAGTCTTCATCCCAGATGTACAGATATTATCCTTTATGGCAACCGGAATGCCCGCAAGTATGCCAAGCTGGCCACCACTACTAAGCTTTTCATCAATCTCTTTTGCCTTTAATAAAGCACCCTCTTTATCCAAATAAAGATATGCTTTAACCAAATCGTCTTTGATACGAATTCGTTCAAAGAGATCTTCAACTACCTCTTGTGCTGAAATTTCACGCTTAATTATTTTTTCTTTAATACTACTTGCACTTAGCCCATATGATAACAAAATAAATACCCCTAATTACAACAGTCTGATAAATGTAACCGCGCTCTGCACTTTTTGTTATTTTTTAATAATCTATATCTCTCAAAATGCACATAACAAAACTAATAAAAAATAATTTCATTAAATATATTAAGTCAAATCAAGAATAAACTTTCAACCGGTAAGTTTTCTATAAGGAATATAAGTATAATGGAGCAAAAACTTTATCCTAAGACCTTCGGAACCTTAAAAAAACCGTTGGCACTTAAAGGGCAAAGCTTTAATAATTGTTGGCGTGTAAAAGAAGATTTTTGTTTGTCTTCTCGAAATACGTTATTGAGGGATGTTGCGTATGCCATTGGCTGAACACCATCAGTGTCCAATTCGTTCAATTTTTCAATATAGCCCAAAATATTAGCCATCTGCTCTCGAAAGATCTCTTTTTCATCATCCGTAAGCTTAATCCTAGAAAGGCTAGCAACTTCTTCGATTTGTTTTATACCAATATCCATAGCAATCTAACAAAGAAATCTGGAATTCGCTGTTCTATAACTAATCATACAACTTTAACAACCTTGCCAGCATTCATGCATCTGGTGCATATTTTTATCTTTTTGATACTTCCATTAATATTTGCCCTCATAGTCTGTATATTTGGCTTAAATTTCCTCTTTGTCTTGCCTGTTATCTTAAGACCAACTCCACCCTTACTCTTTGGCAAACCTCTACGCTCAAGTTTAAAACCAAAAGCCGTTTTTTTACCACATATTTCGCAGACACGCGCCATGACAAAATCCCCTCTCATATATAAAATTATTATACCTTGTAACAATCATTACAATATCCCATAATTTGAAATTTGTGCGAATCAGCTTTAAAGTTATTCTCAGCACATATTTCTTCCTGAAATTTTTCGATCCTTTCGTCTGTAAACTCAATTATTTTGCCACATTCAATACAAACAAGGTGCTCATGATGCTCATGACCATAAACATGTTCGTAATGTGCATGCTTTTCACCAAAAATTACTTCTCTAAGCAAACCACTACTAACTAACAGTGCAAGAGTTCTATATATAGTTGCTTTAGATACTCTTTTATTATTCTTTCTCATATCAATCAACAACTCTTCTGCCTCAAAGTGTCCATGACACTCAAAGACATGATTTAATATGACTTGTCTCTCCGGCGTAAATTTTAACCCCTTTGACTGTACATAATCTCTAAACACCTTCTCTACTTCATTCATTTAATAATCGTAATAATATTTTAATAATTATAATAAATGATTTAACAAAATCCCTATTAGTGTTTATTTAGGAACCATAATTAAGTAATTTTATATTCTACACAATAGCCACCACTAACGTTATTTTGTTCCACTTATCTGATGAAAGAAATAATGACTAACAATGAACACAACGTAAAAAACAAAATTACTCAAGTTTATTATTGTAAATATTACATTAACTGAAATACACTAAAATTTAGAACACTTGGCATTCAATTAAAAAAACCCACCCCATTATAAAATGGGATGGGTTATTTATAACCCCCAGCAATACCTACTCTCCCATCGTTGGATAGTACCATCGGCGTAAAAACCTTAACTACCGTGTTCGGAATGGTAACGGGTTTTTTGTTTCTACTATAGTCACTGGAGAAATCCTCGCAATTAGCAATGTATCAAATTTTGAATAAGGGTGATCAAGCTTTTCGACAAATTAGTACCAGTTAGCTAAATCCGTTACCGGACTTACACATCTGGCCTATCAATCTCATAATCTTTAAGATGTCTTCCCTCTAATTGCTTAGAGAACGATATCTCATCTTAAAATAGGCTTCACGCTTATATGCTTTCAGCGTTTATCCTTTCCGAACTTAGCTACTCAGCCATGCCGTTAGCACGACAACTGATTCACCATAGGTTCGTCCACCTCGATCCTCTCGTACTAGAGGCAGATTTTCTCAAATATCGTACGCCCACGGAAGATAGGGACCGACCTGTCTCACGACGGTCTAAACCCAGCTCGCGTACCGCTTTAATCTG
>JAIQZR010000132.1 GCA_021777035.1 Candidatus Scalindua sp.
CCAAAAAAATTGATAGCAAAGACAACCCATATGAGTACGATGGAGATATCTATAGGCCACTCCAACTCTGCATACTCTTTGCCCTGTGAAATACCAAGGGGCAACGTGATTACGGCCAGAACAATAATGAATTGCCATCCCCAGAAATGAAGTTTACTTAATCCGTCTGAAAACAATCTCGTCTTTAAAAGCCTCTGGGTAGAATGATAAATACCCGCAAAAATCGCATTACCGGCAAACGCAAAGAGTGCAGCATTGGTATGTAATGGTCTTAAACGGCCAAAAGTTAACCAGCCAGCAAGGTTAAGTTGCGGAATGGCCATTTGTAACGCAACGATAATTCCTACCAGGAAGGCTATCGTCGCCCATAGCATGGTTGCCAGCGTAAACATCCTGACTATCCGGTCATTATATTTGACCTGTATCAGCCCGGAATTGGTATCGTTCGAAGAGCTCATTTCCTTGTTCCTTTCACATAATTTCGAGTTGGTTTCAAAATCTTTACTTTCCCTGGTTTATCACTCCAGTCATCAATTAGCATCCTATGGGCCGGTGTTTCAAGGTCATCAAATTGTTCTGTTTTGACAGCCCATAAGAAAAAAAAGACGAAAAATGAAGCTAAAATAATGGCAATAGGAATAATAACGTAAAGAATTGTCATCAGATTTACCTATTCTATAAATATTAATATGGCTAGCGCTGATTATGTCGGGTAACCTGCCAGACTTCGCTATTCAAGCGGGAAAACCCGACATTATATAATGTTTGTAAGGCGGATTCCTATACCCACCTGAAATATTGTGTCGATATTAACATCTCACAAATCAACTAAACAGTAATGATTATTGGTTAGTAATTTTATCAAATTTAGTTTAATTGTTAAGCGAAAAATTTATTTTGTTGAATCCCCTCAGAAACTTTGTTCCAAGGACAGAGGAAGACAATACCACTAACGAACTAACGGGCATCAGTATCGCTGCCGTTAATGGTGAAATGTAGCCCAAAAGTGCTGCAAGTCCACCGGCAAAATTATAAACAAAAGAGAAAACAAGGTTTCTTTTTATGACGTCAAAGGTATTCTTACTTAATAAGATCAAATCTTTCACCGGCGAAACACCCTTCCTGGTAACATAAATATCGGCGGCAACTAAACAAGATTCCACGCTCCCCTGGACTGCAATACTTACTGTATCAGCAGACATGGCAAGCGAATCGTTTGCGCCATCTCCAACCATTAATGAGTTAGGGAAATTCTTAATTATTTCGTTCTTTTTCTCAGGAACAAGATTCGAGGAAAACTGTTCATTTGCTATCTGAAGTTTTTTTGCAACACTTGAGACCGGTATACTTGTATCTCCGGACAATATATGGGTCTTTATGCCCATATTATTTAATTGGGCAATTGTCTGCTTTGCATCACTATGAAGCCTATCTCCCAAACATGCATATGCAATGAGCTTTTCGTTTTTATATAGAGCAGTGAGACTGGATATAATGTCAGAATCGTCTTTGTCGTTATCATCAGGCAATGCCGATACTATTTTGTAATAATCATTATCTATCGTTCCGGATATTCCGGATCCGGGGATTTCTGCTAAAGAGTGGACAGGTAATTTTTTTACACATTCCCCTTCAAGGTGTTTTACTAAAGCCCTGGCGATGGGATGTTGGGAATAAACCTCGATTGAATAGATAGCATTAAGAAATTCCTGGTCAGGAGAAAAATTTCCAGCTTCTTCTTGATGAGGAGATTCCCATTTTAAAAACTCAAATTGACCTTGGGTAAGCGTACCCGTTTTGTCGAAAAAGGCATTTTTTACATAGTTCAATTTTTCAAGTGATTCGGCATTCTTAATTAAATAACCTTTCTTCGAGGCTTTCTTTAATGATAAACTTTGCGTTAGCGGGGTTGCGAAAGCTAACGCGCAAGGACAGGCCAGAATGATTAAGGCGAGTGTGCGTTTAACAGCTTCAGCAAGATCAACATTCATGTAAAACGAAAAAAACAGTGCTCCTGCTATAAGGATGAATATGCTGAAATATTGTGCTGCCTTATCGGTTAATGAAATCAATGGGGTTTTGTTATAAATCTGCTCTTCAACTTTTTTGAGTATTTGCCCGATCCGGCTGTTACCGGCAGTGTGTTTTACCACTATTTTTGCATAACCTGCAACAACCTGAGTACCTGCATATATGACAGAATCCTTGAAAAGCTTTTGAGGAAGACTTTCTCCTGTAAGGATAGAAGGGTTTATATTTACCCATTCATTCAAGACGATTCCATCTGCGGGGACACGTTCTCCCTCCTTAATAAGTACTTTATCATCCACGTTTAAGAGTCTTGCAGGGATTGTGTCATACCCATTGCTTTCGCTATTCCAACGTTGACAGGCTTGCGAGTCGATAAATGTTTGCATATAAGAACTATTTATAAATGCCTGTTGGGTTCTACTCAAAAGATATCTGCTTGCCAGGAGCAGAAAGATTAAGATCGAAAGCGAATCAAAGTAGAAATCTTCATTACCCTGGATTAAATTTAACAGACTCAGGGCAAAACCGATGATTACCGCTGCAACAATTGGCAAGTCTATGCTTGGACGCCCGGCTTTCAGTGACCGCCACAGGTTTTTATAAAACGGCTGGGCGCAGTAGAAAAGTATTGGTAGAAAAAAGGCAAGATTTAGATATCCAAATAAACCGGCCATCTGTCCTTTTAGTCCTGAGTAAAGAGAAAAGGAGAATAACATAATATTACCTGAACAGGCAGCAGCAACTCCCAATCTCATTAATTGCTGGTGATTTTCTCTCTTTTGAAAATATTTTGCTTCGTCAAGACTCTTAATAGGGTATGCCTTATAACCTAAGGCAGATAGAACTGATGCCACTTTTCCAAAGTATCCCGGCTCTTTCAAAGAGACAAGCAGTGTATTCTGGCTCATATTTAAATGAGCGTTTTCAACTTGAGGAACCCAGTCAGGGATTTGGTCAATTATCCAGAGGCAGGCAGTACATTGAACACCTTCAACGAAAAATCTCATACTCTTTTTATTATCAACACTGACAGAATAGTCTTTCAAAAAAGAGTAGGTATCAAGGAAATCATATTCAGGCAGACAGGCTGAAGGCCTGTTAATTAAAGAAAAGTTCCCTTTTTTTAAGATTGTATAGACAGTTTCACATCCCCAACAACAAAATGCATCTGCATTATTGCTGAAAACCGCTTTATCTCTATCGATAATGGCGATACCACAGTGTGTACAGTTTGAATGTTTATTTTTCAACTCTACAGTGCTGTCGGTAACCCGTCTGTTTTCAGCTTCAGTAATCACGGAAGAATCATTTATAAAGGTTTATATGTTCCGGATAAAATCGCAATGGTTATGATAATAGCATATCACATTATAAACAAATCTTTAGTTTGAAATATTAACTTTTTTCCTCTTTGTCCGTTATTTTGCGCGTGAAACGTCATGACACGCAAAGCATACTTTCTTCAGCATTGCTTCAAAACTTTCATAGGTCTCGGCAATATCTTTATTTTTGGCAACTTTGGCAATATTTTCAGATGCCTCGACAACTGCTTTCGAATACTTTTCAAAATCTTCTTTCATCGACTTAACTGCTTCAGGGTCATCAGGGTCTTTTCCGACTTCCGCGAACCATTGATCAACCTTTTTGCCATCCGGGAAAAACATTCTCATTATGGCGTTACCGGCTTTTGCGACTTCATTGGATTTTTTGATAACGGTATTGAAATCACCAATTATTATTGCTTCCAGTATCTTTGACGTATGTGAATTGATTATCCGCATCAGAGAGCTGGTAGGTCTGGATTTTTGTATAAAATGTGTTTTGTCATCATTGCCAAAGGCATTATTACATTGCCAGCCATGGATTGTAAATCCGCTGGTTGCAACAAACACAAATAAAACTGCTATACAGATTCGATTAACTTTCTTCACTTGATACATTTTCCTTTCAACAAGGGTTTTTATAACACAGATAAAATGCGATAGAAAAATTCCAATAATCCAGCTTTTGCTCGTACTTTGGACGAAAAAAGCATGACAGTATGCGGAAGCTTCAACGTTCCGCTATCGGTGTCCCTATTTAGGATTTATTATACTGGATTGTAAAATGGTTGATACAAAGGATTTTGACGGTTGAATGCACGTGAAAATACCTGTTTTATATAAATAATTTTAAGCAACAAACAGTGCAAGAAATCAGACTTTTTGGCGATATCAACTGGTGCTGCATCACATGCAAAAAGTTCCGATTTTATCCTTGGCGGGAGCTATAGTGAGGAGGCCATTTTACATGGACTACTTTCTGCTGACAACATTTTCAAACCCTTGTCACCTGTATCCCTTTTGCATTTATAACGCAAATTACATACAATCAGCAAATCACAATTAATAATATTGCAATAGCATGTAGCGATACATTTTCGCTGTATAGAGTTGGAAAGATTGGCAAAAAGAGCCCGTTATTTAGCATGGGGATTAGCGGTAAACAGATCAAGGCGAATAAGTTTTTCTTTGAACAGGGCTTCTTCACTTGATTGCCGTATGCAAAACAGGCCTAATGAAGGTGGCAGGTATAGTTTCTAAAATTTACATTCTTACTTGTTATTGACTCTCTTCTATTATCTGTTTGTACGATTCTATTCTTACTGCAAACACTCTCAACTTATTATTAAGTAACTTTATGCTTCATCTTCTGGCTGCAACAGTTCAGAGTTCCATCCCCACCTCTCTCTACTATAACTTCCGCTCCACATACTTCACAATCGTATAACTCTCCTTTATGTGAAGACATTTTTTGACTCCCTGGTTTATATCAATTTTCTTTATATACTACATCATCATATTCTGTTTCAATTTTTGCTTTGTGTTCTAATTCTTCTGCTGCCAATTCCTCAAAGAGGATTTTGACATCTCCACTGGTGACAACCTTTAACATTCTAGCATAAAACTCATAAGCCTTTTGCTCCCTCTTCATTGCATGAACCATTATGTCTTGAGAGGTCGAAGTCGGAGTAATCTCTTTATCCATTAAATAATCGCTAACATGAAGATCGTGTGTTTCCGGGATGGTATGATGTTCATGCGCGATATCATCTAAATTGAATTCTTCCAATTTTTCCTTGTGCTTTAACTCAATGGTTGCCAATTCCTTGAGTAATGTTTTCGCGGAAGGATCTTTTGCGATACCCGCAGCTGTTAAATAAAATTCATTTGCATCAGTTTCAAACTGAATTGCCATATCCATTATTTCTGCTAACTGCTTATCCGCCATTTTTCATCCTCCTTATAAGATTATTCACGATACATCACATCCCAGAATAGGGCCTCAATGTCCTCTTTATGTTTTGTCTCTTCTTGCGCCAACCAGGCAAACAACTTTTTTAAATCCGAATCTTCCACGCGTTTAGACATGTTGCTATAAAACTCATAGGCCCTTTTCTCTCTTTTTGCCGCATAAACGAGTACATCTTTAAAATCAGGGTGTTCACCAAGGCCCTCATCAGTATCAGTAAGGAATTCTGTTATTCCCTGTCGAGATGTTTCGACTGTTTCAACCTTTAACTTTTTCAACATATCCACACTGAAGTTTTCTATTAACTGCTTATGTTTCAGTTCTTCTTCGGCAAACTTGTTTAAGACACTCTTTGTCTGCAAGTCTGTCATTTTATCTGCGGCATTTTTGTACAGTAAATATGTGCCATTTTCATTCGCAGCAGCTTTTTGTAAAATTGACTCTATTTTTTCATTTTGCATAGTTTGACTATTTTAATGTCATATGTTGATCACAGCACTTGAGCATACCACCTCCATCTATTGTGATTTTAACCTCATTGCCGCATACTTCACATTTATATTCCCTTCCCACTCTCTCCATCTTGGGAACGTAATTAGTGATTTCTCTAAATTCACATGATTTGCCGCATGAGGGACAGATTTCCGGCGGTTCGTTTGCGTCGTATTGAGCACCACAACTATCACATTTCCAACTGTTCATAATAAAACCTCTTTAATTTATATGCGTTGAATAAAAAACGGAATACGTCCGTGTGCTATCTAGTATGAGGGTTCAACCACTGCTTGCTTTCTTGCGCTCCATTCTTTGGCCGCAGCATTCCAAAATACCGGATGTTTCTTCCACCACCGTTATCTGCTGTCCACATTTATTGCAGATATAAGTTGTGCCCCCAACTGGTTTGGGATGGACGGATGTCCATGTAGCCATCATACCCTCAACAAGGTTCATTTCCTGCCCACAGCAGACAAGTACTCCAAAGGCGCCTACCGTTACTTCAACCTTTTGCCTGCAAATCTCACAAAAATATATTTGTCCTTTTTGTCCCATTTCGTACTATTTTCCTATTTAAATTTGCACTTTATTATTTTCAATTATAGCCAAATATTACGTTTAAGAAACTCTTTACCTGCATCTCAAGTTTACCGTTATACAAACAATGTAATTATTTTAACATTTTCTCAGTTACTTTAAGCTCAATACCACAGGCTGGGCATGTGATTTTATCACCAGCCTTCGCGTCAGGTGGTATTGGGAGCTCGAGCTTACACACAGGACATAAAAAACCACGAAAACTGCCAAATCGAGAATTTAAATCAAACATCTGTTTTAAAAGCTTTTTATCAATATCTGAATAATTTGTTCTGTTTTTTATGACCTTTGTGATCTCATTTGCCTCCTGCACATTACCGACAAACAGCGCGCCAACTACTTTGTCATCTTTCATGACAAGTTTTTTGTAGACATCAATCTCAGGATGAGGGTAATCACCTCTCATTATCTTATAGTTTCCATTTAATGGATTTGATACCCCGATTGATACTATATCAACTCCACATATTTGTGTTGCACTAATGCTTGCAATATCATCATATTCCGCGTTATTACCTGCCATATTTGAACCTGCCACCTGCCCCTGTTTCCATGCCTTCAGCCATCGGACATTAATCTCCGGAATTTCAGAATCCAAATCGACTGGCAATTGAGCAACATCACCGGCAGCGTAAATATTGTCAAAGTTAGTGAGCATTTTGTTGTTTACCAAAATACCGTTGTCGGTATTAACACCACTCTCATTCAAAAATCCCATACTAGGCTGTAGTTTATCAACAACACCAAGAATCTGACAGTCAATTAGTTCATCATCTGTCGTTATTACCCCATGAACCAACTTATTTTTAACATACACTTCTTTTATGTCAGTTTCTTGTTTTATCTTAATGCCCTTTCCCTTCAATCTAAGCACGAGTATATCAGAAGCATCTTTATCCATGATTTCAGGCCATAGTCTATTCCCTCGCAATAAATAAGTGACATCAAGTCCGCTACCATGCAAGGCTTCTACCAACGCCAATGTCAAAAAATCTTCACCGACTACTACGGCACTCTTTGCGGATTTAACTTTTTCCTTTATATTTTTTGCATCGTCAATTGTTTTTAGCTGGACGGCACATCCGTCTAATTCGCCCCCTGGATAGTTTCTCCTTTTTATAGAACCTCCGGTTGCTATTAACAATGAATCATAATTTATTATAGTATTGTCTTTTAAAACAACCTCATTAGTGTCAGGCTTGACACAGGAGACTGTCTTACCAAGGTGAGAAATAATATTATTTTTTTCACAAAAATCCTTCTTTTTCCCCCACAGTCTCCCTTCTTCAATCTTCCCGGCAACGAATTCCGGAAGCTGAGGTCTGTAATAGAAAGCGTAGGCTTCGTCTCCTACCATTGTTATTTTGCAATTGGAGTCATGTTTTCTGATTGTTTCCGCAGCCTTTATACCAGCGACCCCATTACCAATGATTACGTGCTCTGCCATCTTTAAAACTTTCAAAAAAATTGTACGTGAAATAAAAAGCAAAAATATCCAATCCGCGTAGTTTACCTTATAAGAGCATTCTAGTCAACCTTTTGATGGGGCAAATTGTCACGACAATGAAAACCGGTTATGACCCTTAGATATACTGCCTCATACGTAATCTGACTAAGTTAAATCCAGCTACAGTCTCTAGGTTGACAATTTCGTGATTTTCTTGACAGAAGACTGCTATCTTTTATTTGATAGTGGAAAATATGAAACTGCGAATTTTCACTCAACAAGCCAGGGCCAAAAGGAAGGAATGAATGCCTTACGTGTCCTTTCCTTGCTCTGCCAGGTGATGATAATGCTTTAAGCAGTAAAAAGTGCTAACACCACCGAGTTGTCTCCCCCAGAGAGCATTTCCGTGATCATTCTTTCGCATGGATCTGATATCCTAATGAGCCAATCCCGATGCACCTTCACACCTTTATTTATTGAGGTACGGTTTCCAGATTACTATACTTCGAACTCAGCAACCCAGAGATCATGTTTGTTGCAGAAGCTGGTCGCATATAGGTTTGTAGTGTCCCATGCATATTTAGAACCGGTATCCGGCAAATCAAATACTGATTTTGCCTGTGCATCAGATGGTTTAAAAGTTTTCTCTCCCAGTACTTTGCCACATTTGGAAACTATTGTATGCCTCACAATATAGTGCTCTTCGCTCATACCATGAGTGGTTGTAATAGTTACCGTATCTCCTTCTACTTTAACATTTGGAACATGTCCTCCGGTTTTCCCAGACCATTTGCCAGGGCATTGTCTTGTATAAACAATACCTTTAGGATAAGAACAAGCCGAGCCGGCAGATACGGGAGTTATGTGGCCTACGGCAAAACCTGCTGCTACCGCTAATGATGATTTTAAGAACGTTCTTCTGTTTGACATAACATTTTTTCCTTTCATAGTACTTGATTAAATGAAATTACTGGTAAGATATATTAATTACCTGAAAAGCATTTCCTAAATTGTGTATTATATAACACACGCAATGCCTGTACCAATAGTTTTTTTCGTAAATATAATCTTATTGTAGCGCGTAAATACTGATATAATTTGTTCTTATAACACCAAAGAAAAATATCAAATAAAATATCTTAAATATATCGCAGTGCAAATAAGCGAAAAATATGCGAATACTGGTGGGGCGCTTATGCTTATCGCGAAAAATATGCGTATTTTTTTCAATGTGGTTTGTTCGATGCTTTTAGTTTAGATAACGCCTTGCTTCATAAGCCATTATTAATGCACAGCTTATGACTCATTTGCACTTTTAATCGGTGAATAATTTATTAAAGGTACCAATATTGCGAATGCTAATTCAATCCAGGGCAATTCATGAATTGTGCCTACAGGTAAGGAAAAAAATTAATTGTTCGACTGGTTATTAAACTAAGTAATCTAAATTATGATGTCAGTAATGGAAGGATGTAATTGATGAAAGCTTCTGATTTATTTGTTAAAGCTCTTGAAAATGAAGGTGTCGAATATGTATTTGGAATACCGGGTGAAGAAAATTTAGATTTTTTAAACTCCCTTAAAGACTCTAAAATAAAATTAATTTTAACCCGTCATGAACAAGGTGCCGGTTTTATGGCAGCGACTGTTGGTCGTTTAACAGGTAAACCGGGAGTCTGCCTTGCCACATTAGGTCCCGGTGCAACTAATTTAGTGACTCCGGCAGCTTACGCTAATTTAGGTGCGATGCCCATGCTCATGATCACCGGTCAAAAGCCCATAAAGAAAAGCAAACAGGGTCGTTTCCAGATTATTGATACTATCGATATGATGCGTCCTATTACCAAATATAGTCGGCAAATTGTTAATGGCAATAGTATTCCGTCTATGACGAGAGAAGCCTTCAGAATAGCACAAGAAGAGCGTCCGGGGGCTGTGCACCTGGAACTGCCGGAAGATATTGCCGCTGAAGAGTGTGAGGAACGTATATTTGAGGTGGTCGGCTACCGGAGACCTGACGCGGATGACCTGGATATTACAAAAGCCGTCCGGATGATCGAAGACGCAAAGATGCCTTTGATCCTGATAGGTGCGGGAGCCAATCGAAAGCGAACGAGCAAGGCCCTTCGGAAATTGATTGAAACAACTCAAATTCCCTATTTTACTACTCAAATGGGTAAAGGGGTTGTTGACGCAAGGCATCCTCAATGCCTGGGAACAGCAGCATTGTCAGATAATGATTTTTTACACTGCGCAATCAGCCGGGCCGATTTGATTATCAATATTGGTCATGATGTGATAGAAAAGCCGCCTTTTTTTATGACTGATCGTCAAAAAGTCATTCATATCAACTTTTTTCCAGCCAATGTAGACGATGTTTATTTTCCTCAACTTATTGTCGTTGGTGACATTGCCACTTCCGTAGAGCATCTTGCTCGTCATCTTGAAGGAAAGAACGCCAACTGGGACTTCTCTTATTTTGAGCGTATTCAAGAGAATGTGCAAGAGCACATATCAAAATATTTTAAGGATAACCGCTTTCCAATGCTCCCTCAAAGAGTTGTATACCTCGTCAGAAAACATACTCCTGAAGATGGTATTGTTACCCTAGATAATGGTATTTATAAAATCTGGTTTGCCAGGAGCTATCGCTGTTATAAGCCAAATACTCTCCTTTTAGACAACGCCTTGGCAACAATGGGGGCGGGATTGGCGTCCGCTATAGCTGCAAAAATTGTAGAACCTGATAAAAAGGTGATTGCGGTCTGTGGAGATGGTGGTTTTATGATGAACTCTCAAGAGCTGGAAACAGCTGTCAGGTTGGGTTTAGACCTGACGGTAATTATTCTGAATGATGGCGGCTATGGTATGATCAAATGGAAACAGGAAGGTATGGGTTTTGATAATTTTGGCTTAGATTATAATAACCCTGATTTTGTTAAGTATGCGGAAAGTTATGGCGCGACCGGCTATCGTCCTGATAGCGTACAAGACTTTTCCGATATACTGGAAAAAACAATGAATACTCGTGGTGTTCACGTGATTGATTTAGCCGTTGACTACTCTTTAAACCACAGTATATTGAACGTATTGCTCAAAGAAAAAACCTGTATTTTATAATCGGGTATGAAAAGGATAAAAAAGTGACATTTATCAAAGTAAATAGACCTCATGATCAGAGCTTAATTCAAGAAGTACCCTTGATGGATGCTCAAGCCCTGGAAAATATTTTAAGTAACGCTCACCAGTTGTTTTTAAATACTGAACACTGGCTGCCGGCTTATGAACGAATAGAAATCCTGGAAAGAGCTGCTCAAATTATGACTGAGCAGATTGATACGTTAACTAAAATTGCTGCTCAAGAAGGTGGTAAGCCCTATCAAGATTCTAAAGTAGAAGTCTTAAGAGCGGTTAACGGAGTTAAACTGGCAATAGAAAATATCGCTCACATAAAAGGTGAGCAAATCCCTATGGGACATACACTCTCTTCTTCTCAACGCCTGGCTTTTACCATGAGAGAGCCCATTGGTGTGGTTGCTTCGGTGAGTGCTTTTAACCATCCTTTAAATTTAATTATTCACCAGACTATTCCGGCAATTGCAGTGGGTTCACCTGTTATTATAAAACCTGCCAAAGCGACTCCTCTCTCCTGTTTCGCGTTCATGGATATCTTAAAAGAAGCCGGTCTGCCTGATGGTTGGTGTACCGCTTTTATTGGAGAAACAGAACTTACGCAAAAACTCGTTACAGATTCACGAATTAATTACTTCTCTTTTATTGGTTCTGCCAAAGTTGGCTGGAATTTACGCTCAAAACTATCTCCAGGTACACGCTGCGCCCTAGAGCATGGTGGAGTTGCTCCCGTCATTGTGGAGCCCGATGCAGATATAGATAAGATGTTACCCGCTCTGCTGAAAGGCGGGTTCTACCATGCAGGCCAGGTGTGTGTTTCTGTACAACGGGTCTTTGTTCATGAGAAAATTTGTGATGAAGTGGCCCAAAGACTAGCTGCTATGGCAAAAAAGCTTATTGTAGGCGATCCCCTGGATGAAAAAACAGAAGTTGGCCCTCTCATTATGCCTGGAGAAGTTGATCGAGTTGAACAATGGGTCAATGAAGCTGTTGAAAAAGGAGCGGTTTTGCTATGTGGAGGCCAGCGACTGTCGGACTTCCATTACGCTCCAACCGTTCTTTTAAATCCACCGGAAGATTGTAAAATTTCAACCCAGGAAGTATTCGGGCCGGTAGTTTGTCTCTTTAGCTATACAGATCGTGATGTGGCAATCAAACAAGCGAATGCTTTACCTTATGCATTTCAAGCCGCCGTATTCACTAATAATCTAAATGCCGGATTGGAAATAGTTAAGAAACTAAATGCGACAGCAGTCATGGTTAACGATCACACTGCGTTTAGAGTTGATTGGATGCCCTTTGGTGGTCGAGATGAATCAGGCATCGGCATGGGAGGCATTCCATATTCTATGGAAGAGATGACACGAACAAAAATGATGGTTATTAAAAACAAACACTTGTAGAAATAGAGGATCAGGTTTTGCGGCGTTGACCGAGAATGCATCTTGCCAGACAAAATAGTCAGTGATTTCCGTAAGAATAATATCAAGGAGATTGCCATCTTATAGACTATTTTGTTAGAATGAAAGGTTATGGAAACTGCATTATTTTCTAATTTGGTAATATTAGGAGAATATACATCATGGCAAAAATATATATGAAGTTAATTTTAGTATTTGTATTAATGTTATTCTTCACAGGTCCTAAAGTAACAGCGGAGGAGGCCGCATACTATTTTATGGATGTGCCAAAAAAACCGTTACAGGTAATGGAAGAGTTGTACAAGTCGGTAAAGAATATGGAATTAGATCATGCAAGATAGACGTTAAGGATGCTTGATGATCTCTATAAGACCTACATAGTTCTTATCACTGAAGAGTACGTTGACGATCCCTCTGTTCTGCCTGCTGCCACTCTATCTAAAAGGGTATTTGAATCAATGAATAAGAAGGGTTGGCACAAAGCGAGGTTGCTGGATGCAACCGGTACTCCGTTTAATCCGGAAAATAATCCCAAGGATGAATTTGAGAGAGATGCGATTAACGCATTGATTTCAGGAAAAACATATTTTGAAAAAATTGAAAAGATTGAAGGCAAAGACCACTTGAGGGCAGTTACCAGTGTACATGCCGTTATGAAAGGATGCATAAGTTGTCATCCGGACAGAAAGTTTGGAGATTTACTGGGTGGGATTGCATACAATATTGCTTTGGGAGAGTAGCAAGTTTGAAGTGAGTCGTTTTTAATTGTATATAAATAATTTGAATCTTTTTGGAGATATAAAATGTCAAGCGAAAAAGCACTATTCTGTAAAGTTAACAAACCCGATGATGTAGAGCCGGATTCTCCGGTGGCAAAAAAACATGTACCCGTTATTACCGTACCACCTGTTTTAAAGGTAGGCGAGTTTAACGATGTAAAGATTACCGTTGGGGAAGTAGAACATCCGAATGAAAATGAACATTTTATACAGTGGATTGAGTTTTATATAGGAAGCGTATATCTGGGCAGATTTGATTTCGCACCGGTAATGACAAAACCAGAGATAACAATTCCTCTGAAACTGAGTCATCATGGACTCAACTCTACGCTACGAGCAGTAAGCCGTTGCAATTTACACGGCCTTTGGGAAGGTACTGCTCAGGTAAAAACTGAATAGTCAAGTGGGAAGAGTCAGGAGAGCGTCTGCCTCACGGCAGACCTCTCTTTCGAGAGGACTCCAATCCTGGAATCCTCTCGAAAGAGAGGATAGTTAAAAATTGGATAGTATAAACCATAAGCATTTACGAGATTAATTTCAATGAATATTGAAAAAGAACAGTACCGTATTGAAAAAGACTCATTGGGTAAAGTAAGCGTACCGACTGAAGCATATTATGGCGCTCAGACCGTTAGAGCAGAGAGCAATTTCCCAATCAGTGGCATAAGGCCTCATCCGGTTTTTACGAGATCCATGGTCTATGTCAAGCGGGCTGCCGCAAAGGTGAATAACGAACTCGGGTGCCTGGATGATGAAAAGAGCAAAGCGATTATCAATGCTACTGACAGGATTATCGCAGGAGAGTTTCAGGATCAATTTATTGTTGATGTTTATCAGGCAGGTGCCGGCACATCGTGTAATATGAATGTGAATGAGGTAATAGCCAATATCGCAATTGAGTCGTTGGGTGGGGAGAGAGGAGACTCTTCTGTCATCCATCCGAATGACCATGTCAACTTTGGACAATCGACAAACGATGTCTTTCCCACTGCAATGAGGATTGCGGCGTTATTTTTGTTAACGGAATTATTTCCTGTAGTAGATGGATTGGCGGACGCACTCAATGAAAAAGTTAAAGAGTTTGGTGATATCATAAAATCGGGAAGAACGCACCTTCAGGATGCTGCCCCCATAAAGCTAGGCCAGGAGTTTTCCGGCTATGCATCGGCTGTTTCAAAAGCAGTAGAAAAAATAAGAATGGCAAGTGACGCATTAAAGGAGTTAGGCATCGGTGGCACTGCCGTAGGGACAGGGCTTAATACTCACCCTGACTATGCGCAAAAGATTATCAGTGAGTTGAAAAAAATCACAGATCTGGATGTAAGAGCTGCTTCCAATTACTTCGAGGCAATGCAAAGCAACGCCCCTGTCACAGAAGTTTCAGGTGCTGTGAAGGTATTAGCAATAGAGCTGATCAGAATTGCAAATGACCTGCGCCTTTTGAGTTCAGGACCAAAGACAGGTCTTGCAGAAATCACACTGCCCCCAGTACAACCAGGTTCTTCAATCATGCCTGGCAAGGTCAATCCGGTTATGGCAGAAATGCTGAACATGGTCTGCTTTGCTATAATAGGAAACGACCTTACTATTGCCATGGCATCCCAGGCAGGACAATTTGAATTAAATGTTATGATGCCGGTAATGCAATACAAACTGCTGGACTCAATTTCAATCTTAACAAACGCATTGGAAGTATTCACCAACAAATGCGTAAAAGGTATCATGGTCAATGAAGAGAGGTGTTATCAATATGCCACTGGTAGTATGGCAATCGTAACAGCTTTGAATCCATATATAGGGTACTCAAAGGCGGCAGAGGTAGCAAAGGAGTCGTTGTTGACCGGCAAATCTATAAAGAAAATTGTTCTGGAAAAGAAATTAATGTCTAAAGAAAAGCTTGATAAACTACTTTCGCCTATATCAATGACGAAACCAGGTTTTATTTCAAAATAATATTAAAATTTATCTATGAAACCAGCCTATGTGTTAGGGATATCAGGTAGCCCAAGAAGGAACGGTAATACCGAATTACTCATAAGGGAGTTTATGAAAGGCGCTAAGTCTAGCGGGCATAAGACAGAATTAATTATACTGGGCAAACTAAAGATATCACCATGTACGTCTTGCGGTTCTTGTCAAAGAACCGGTAAATGTATTATTGATGATGATATGCAGTTGATGCATAAAAAACTTCTGAAAGCAGATTGTATCGTTTTTGCTTCTCCAATTTATTTTTGCGGAGTCAGCGCCCAATTGAAATCATTTATTGATCGTTGTCAGACCTTGTGGTCTCGAAAATATATTCTTAAGCAGGCATTGATAAGCCCTGACAAAGGGAAGCGTTCAGGATATTTTATTTCCACTGCTGGGTCAAAAGACTATAATAAAGTTTTTGAAGGCGCCATTTATGTGGTAAAAGCTATTTTTAACACACTGGATATAAAATACACAGGCGAGTTGCTTTTTAAAGATATGGAATATAAAGGTGATATTCTTAAGCATCCTGACGCGCTGAAGATGGCGTTTGAAGCGGGGGCGTCTATAGTCGCTTAAAGTGCCAACATGTGTCCCCGCACACATCCGTATGCATGAAAACCTTGCTTTCGCAAGGAGTCCAGTTCCGGACTCCTCTCGAAAGAGAGGCAATAGAGGTCGACTTTTATAATCTTTTATAAATAGGGATTGTTACAAATGATAAAGACCATAATAAATTTGAATGTCATGAGTATCGTCTTTTTAATAGTTTTTTCATCAGGAATAATAGGAGCGGAAGATTTAGACTTCCCCGGATCTGATGAATTGCATGAAACGTACATGGTTGGAAGCAGAGACGCGAAACGTCAGCAGTGTAGCGAGGAGGTGGCTCCCGCATTAGGAAGAGAATGCTCTTTCTGTCACAATGTTAATGCTTCTGAATTTACGAAAAAAGGAAACAAGGCAAAGTTTATGATGAAGGCAGCAATGGCACTTGGTGTAAAGTGTGGTTTCTGCCACGCCGGGAAAAAAAAATTTACCGAGAAATTAGAGGTAGCTGCAAAGATGTTTAAACTGGCAGAGATGATGGATGTCGAATGTAATTTTTGCCATGCGGGAAAAGATACTTTTACTCATCAGGGAAAGACGGCAAAGACCGCTATGCTACTACAGAGATGGTCAAAAACCGGTAATAAGAAGTGCCTGGAATGTCATGATAAAAAGAAGAAATTTGAGTTGAACTTTCACGGATGGGAAATCCTCAATGCCCAAAAAGGAGTTATGGGTATGTAACATAGTTAATGCATAGGAAATTCAAAGTAGCCACAAAGTCACTAAGACACAAAGTTTTTTTTAGTGCCTTGGTGTCTTAGTGGCTAAAAAGTTGCAGGAGTCCTAATTTATTTTTTATAAAGGAGAAAATAATGGTAAAAGTAAAAACATTCAGTTCACAACTCAGAATTTTTCATGTTAAAGAAGAGCTGGACGCGCTTGATAAGTCAGTGAATGATTTTATAGAGGAAAATAAAATCGAAAAAGTTATCTCGGTAAGTGATTCTTCAACCGCAAATGCCGATGGCAGTACAATGGGATTGATACGAGTAGTTGCTTACGAATAGCAAAATCAGCAGCATAAAAATATGGAGTGCATCATCCGTGATGATGCATATTAAAGCAGTGACACGGTCACTGCACTCCATAAGGAAGATTAGTTTACCTATGGCAGTGCATCTTTCGGAAGGCGGATGCACTGCCACTTTTGCTTATAGAGCGTTTTTAGTAAAAATAGAAACAGTTGGGAAAAAGGATAACTTCGATAAAAAATGTGATCTTCTTGCCTTAGCGTTCTTGTTAAACTTCAGTCATTCTTCAAATTCGTCCATAAGTGAATAAGTTTAAATTCTTTTGGCCTAACTTTTTTCCTAATCAATTCTTGTTTGCACGAAACAACTTTTTTCTTGAAAGCAAAGCCCAGTTTTGGCAACCTATCAGGCAAGTGTTTATTTACTTTGTTTAATATAGTGGTCGGCTCCATATTGACCATATACCCAATCATCATACCTGATGGAGCTCTCTTGCCATATTCATGATCGCTGGAATCAAAACGGTTAATACCATCATTGACATAGTTTTTGTTTAAATCCCAAGAACCAACTTTTTGCCCTAATCGCTTACATTCTATATGAAATGGAATTTCATACATTTCAGAACAGTTTGCAAGACTATTAACAAAACTGCAGGAGAAATCAGGTCGTTTCCTGACTTTTCCACCTTTTAATTCTTCGTTTATTACCGGTTGAATTGGTTTTTCCCAATCGGGAGTTCTCACATCCTGTGTATGATTAAAACAAATATCCTTTAAAATAGGACAAAGAGCCTCTGAAATCGCATCTTCGCTTTTACGCTGTTCTTCGTTGATTTCAAGTCGATTTAATGCTTCATAAAAAATAGAGTAATAAAAAGTCTCATGACATTGCCACAGCGCAATAAAGGTTTTGACTGTACCGATTCTGCGAGCCATTATTCAACACCTCCATCTTGAGGCATTGTTTCAAGCATCCTTTTACACAATGTGGAAGTTGCATCTTCACGGGCCAAACTGCGTGTCCAGAATCGTTTTTCATTTCGTTTAATAATAATAATGGCATCATCAGAAATTGCATGGACAACACCATCCAGAACAATTTGAGAGGTCCCCATCGGTTTAGGGAGTGCCTTGCCAATTTCTTCAAGGATATGACCCCATGATTTTTCTTTGGGAGTCAAATTCCATTTATCACCAGTATCAGCTGGATAAAATTCAAAAGCCAGCATGTTACCAGATGCGCCAATATGAACATCAGCGCGCATAACTTCATCATCGTTCAGATACGGTTTCCATCGTCGGGCAAAAATCTCAGCATATTTTTGAACCCAGGAAGTATCTTCACTTTCAATAGTGGGCCTTACGCCAACGCTTTTATAAGGCTGATAAAAGAACGGAAGAGTGACCTCACAGCAATCACGAATTAAATCACACTGTTCCTCTGAAAATCCATAAAGATCAAAAACGGCCGTATCAAGTTCAGCTTCCCATTTACAACGCTGTGCATCTATTTCTTCTTTAGGAACACCATCAAGATTAAAAAGATCATTTTCCTGTGGGTAATTGCGCAATTTGTTTACGATAGAAATGACTCGTTTTGCTTTCTTTTTAGCATAACTTTTTGGAATAGGAAGTTGAAGCAATTCATCCAAAAGAATTTTGTGATTCCACAACCCCCAATTCGCGGTTGTGTTAAAGAAGTAATATCGTGTTAAAGAAGACCACAATACTCCTAATAATAAGCTGTAAGTAATATGATTTTGATTTCTTAATATTAGAGAATAACAACTTTCGCTAAAGGATAATGGATCAGGAAAATAGTTGCACAATAATATTCCTTTCAAGACACCTTTTTCTGTTAACCCTTCGTTCAGTAATATTTTGTCTTTTAAATAAGATAGTCTTTTCCCTTTGCGATGAACACTTTCTGGTGGTTTTACATATTTAGGAATACCATAACGGGAAGTTAATTTAATAATACTCGGAATAAGTGAATATTCTGAGAAGTTATACTTCTTTGAAGATGTCATATAACCTTGTCCTGACTTGCTCCGGTCAACAATGTTTATTAGTTTCTCTAAACACCCAAGCTGGTTCAAAAACGCAGCATCAGCATGCCTACCAAACCAATTAACTTTCCAGGTTCTATTATCTGTAAGATTCTGCTCAACAAGATAATTGTGATCGTATTTTGAGAATAAAACAGCTTGCGTTTCCTTAAGAGAAATAACCTGTTTTGCAGACCAGTATTCAACAGGCTTTTTATCTTGTTTTTCTTTTGTAAAATGAATCATTACAAAAGGTGAAATTGCACCTTTAAAGAAGAATTTACGTACATGAGTAAAGTTAAAAACCTCATTAAGGTAAACATTGCCCATCCATTCATTTCTAAATTCTTGTGTGGTTGATCCGTGTTTAAAAAGGACACCAGCAGATGTAAGTAGAGCACAACGCCCACCATCTTTCAAAAACTCTAACGCACGCCACAGAAACGCTTGGGATGGTTCTTTGTCGCCAATGGGATATGATTTTGATGTGCACCAATCCAGCATAACTTTTTGCCGCTCTTTAGTGGTTATATCAGCATTATTGCCTGGAGCACCCCATGGAGGATTACCAACAATAACATCAATTCTACCCAGGGTTCCCCTGCATACACTAAATGCATCTCCAACTTGGATAGAATTAAAATTGTTCTGACTTTTAGTCTCCGAAACCAGAAGATTTGGCAATTTGTTGCCATTTCGAATCTGTTCTAGAATTGACGGTGGATCAAGGTAATGCAACATCGCCAGGTATAAGCTAAATGTTGTTATTCTTGCAGCCTCTGCATTAATTTCAATTCCTGAAATTTGATTGCCAAGAATTTCTTTTAGTTCATTAAAATCTAATGATACTTTCTTCTTTTTCCACGCATAGCGAACCATGCGACGAAATGCTTCTACTAAAAAAATACCGGATCCACAGGCGAGGTCCAAAACTTTGGGTTTTTTCTTTAATTCTTCTACAGTAAGAACTCTTGAAAGAACAAATTCTGCCAAAACCGGTGGAGTGTAAAATGCACCATCCTGCCGAGCTTTACTTTTTTTATCAGCTTCATTTGATGATGAATGATAAAATTCCTCGTATATAGCACTGATAAGGTCGAGCGGGATAATATCGAACTTGTAAGAAAAGAAAAATAGTTTTTTCTGAATACCTGCATCTCCATAAAGTAGGTCTTGAATTATTCTTAGGTGCTTCAGCTTAACATGTTGTTCCTCCATTTCAACATCAGGGAACATATCACCGTTAAAATCTATCGAAAGAGACTTGAAAAGTGCATAGGTAAATTCTTTGTTCTGTAAAACTTTAGGGTATAAAGCACGTATTTCTGAAAAATCAAATGTTTCTCGTGAAGACGGTTTATTTATCAGGTCAGTCCATCCTGCTTTTTGCCGGGCAACCTTTTTAAAATAATCTTCCGTTAAGATCTTACGGTCTTCCAAATAACGGATAAAAATTGAGCGCCCAATTAACGCATGCGCATATTTAATATTGTCATTATTTAAACCTTCATCAATCAACTCTTTTCGAACTGCTTTCAAGTCCGCAATTAGAGACTGATCAGCACGATGTTTTAAATCACCAAAACGACCTTGCTCAAAAACTTTTCCGGACTCAATGTTATCTCGATGGAACGCCTGTAATTTCTCTGCAATATCTTTAATCCTGCGAATAGTTTCTAGGGATTTAAGCTCTTTTTTTTCAGTATTTACAGGAATAGGTTTTTGTGCCAAATCAATAACAGACAGATCCCCCTCACATTCCAAAAACAAGATACGGGGACGTGCTAAACTCCAGAGCCTGTTAAAACAGTTGATTTGTTCCTTTTTGGTATTGTTGCATTTTGCGAAAATAACGACAGGGTTATTATCGACAAAAAATATTTTCTCGGCACCAGCTTTCTTTGCGGCGATTAACCATTCACCTTTGTTTAGCCAGTCATCTTGTCCAATTTTGGCTGAAGGTTGATTTGAGAGATCAAAAAGTTGTCCGCTGTTATAATCAAGTTGATTATACACAATACTAAGGATACTTTTGGTTTTCACAGAAGACTTCTGCTGCCTAGTTGGTTTTAAATAATTCATTTTAGTCATACTAGATAATTTTTTTCTTATTACACATGCAGCATCTAGAGTCACCTATTGAGAGAAAGAGTTAAGAGAAAAACAGTATTTCCGGAAGATGATTCCCCCATAAATTAAACAAATCACCTCAAAAACAAAGCAAAAAGTGTTACCCATTTACTAGCCAGTAATTGATAGGCTTGTAAGATAACATCACTATATGCATTGATGTCCAAAAAAATGAATATTTGATTCCTGGATATTATGTGCTATTCCAGTGATCTGGTCAAAGATAAAAAACTGAATAAATTAAATTTGTCTCTGTATAATATATGTTAGGTTTATATTTGACAAAATGTAATCATTGTTGTCTAATAATACTATGTAGTTATAATGATTTTGATATGAATTTCTTTCTGCTTCTGTGAGAGGATTAGTAGTTTTATAGAACCGACAAAGTTAAAAGTCGCATTTAATAATAATGAGCAGTTATTATCAGAGGTTAATGTGATATTAGCTAAATTAAAGGAGTGCGTAAAATGACAAAGAAGAAGAATTATGAAGGGGCCGATCAGGAATCTCTGGAATTACTTCAAAAAATGGAAGAGCATGGTATAGAGAGCTCTTATGATAGATACGATGCACAGCAGCCGCAGTGTGGATACGGCAAGATGGGTCTATGCTGTAGACACTGCCAGATGGGACCGTGTAATGTTGACCCGTTTGGCAGAGGGCCGAAGAAAGGTGTATGTGGTGCTGATGCTAATACAATAGCCGCAAGGCATTTTGTTCGTTATGTTGCCGCCGGAACCGCCGCGCATTCTGATCATGGTAGATCGGTTGCTGAGCTTTTGATAGCAACGGCTAGAGGCGAGGCCAAGGGCTATCGCGTAACGGACGTGAACAAGCTCCATGAAGTTGCAAGGTTGTTTGATGTTTCCACTGAAGGCCGTGAGACAAATGAGATAGCCGAGGAAGTTGGCGAAATGGCCCTTGCGGAGTTCGGTAAGGCATACGGGACTCAAAAGTTTGCGACTAAGGCCCCGGAGACCAGACAAAAGATATGGGACAAGCTGAAAATTACACCCCGTGCGATAGACAGAGAGGTCACGGAATCTATGCATCGTACCGGCATGGGTACTGACCAGGACTATAAAAACCTTATAATGCAGGCCTGCCGTACGTCAATGGCAGATGGCTGGGGCGGTGCGATGATAGCTACAGAGCTTCAGGACATATTGTTTGGTACTCCTAAGCCTACTCGCGGAACTGCAAATCTTGGTGTGATCAAGGAGGATGAGGTAAACATCCTTGT
>JAIQZR010000133.1 GCA_021777035.1 Candidatus Scalindua sp.
AATTTTTTAATTAAATTCTACGGAATTAATTTCAGCGTAGACTTGCTCGTCGTTAAAACCAGCTAACTCAACGCTCTTGGACCTGCAAGTTGCCGCGCACAAACCGCATCCCTGGCAAAGTCCTTCATTTACCCTGGCAACGGTCTTTATTGTACTACCATCTCTGGCCTTGATATCTTCCGACTCAATCGCGCCGTACGGACATACCCTTTGGCAGTAGAAACAGCCAATACAGGTTGAATATATCGGCGCAGGGAGCCTGTCTACTTTGGCGATAACTGGTTCACGTTCCAGCTCATCTGCTGATAACAGTGCAAGTACCTTACTTGCCGCAGCGCCTGCTTGAGCGACAGTTTCCGGTATGTCTTTCGGGCCCTGACATGTTCCCGCAAGAAATATTCCGGCGCTGCTACTCTCTACCGGTTTCAGCTTTGGGTGTATCTCCGAGAGAAACCTGTCTTTGTTATACTGTATGCTCAACTTTTGCGCGAATTTTTCAGCATCATCCTGTGCCTTCATTGCTGATGCTAGCACCACCATGTCTGCTTCTATTTCGACTGCCGAACCGGTTAATGTGTCAGCTCCGAGTACAACAAGTTTATCACCTTTTTTATAAATCCTTGAGACACGACCTCTGAGATAGGTGGCGCCTTCTTCTTCTACTGCTCTTAGCCAGAACTCTTCATAGTCCTTTCCGGCACATCTGATATCTATATAGAAGACAAATGCGTGCCCATCATGTACCTTGTGTTTATATAGCATCGTGTGCTTAGCCGTGTACATGCAACAGGTTTTGGAGCAATATGAGCATCCTTTTGCAGGGTCTCTGGATCCCACGCATTGGATGAACACAATGATCTCCGGCACCTTTCCGTCAGAAGGTCTTTGAATCTCTCCTTCGGTGGGGCCTGAAGCACTGGCAAGGCGCTCAAACTGTAGGCCGGTGATTACATCTTTATATTTTCCGGCGCCATATTCGCCATACATACTGGTATCATCAAGTTCTTTATAGCCAGTAGCAACAACTATTGCGCCAACTTTCTCTTTTACAATTTCATCTTCCTGATTGTAGTCAATGGCCTTAACTGGCGCTATAGGACATGAGTCCAGGCACTTTCTGCAAACCTTGGAGTCATTTGGTTTAATATTTTTCTTTCGTGCATCTTTAAATAAAATGCAGTTTTCCCTGTCGATTACGGGTTTGCTGGGGATTGCCTGTGGAAAAGGAACGTATATCGCAGTCCTGTTTCCAAGACCCATGTCAAATTCGCTCTTTATCTTTTTGCATGGGCATACCTGCCAGCATGAACTGCAACCGGTACACAGATCCAGATCGACCGATCTCGCTTTTTTACGTATCTTGACATCAAAGTTACCAATATATCCATCGACTGCTTCTATTTCGGACCATGTGTATAACGTTATGTTTTCATGCTGTGCAAGCTCTACCATTTTTGGTGTCATGATACACTGTGAACAGTCGAGGGTAGGGAATGTTTCAGACAGTTGGGCCATATGGCCGCCAATTGACGCTTCTCGTTCGACCATAATGACTTCGTGCCCGGCATCAGCAATGTCCAGGGCTGCCTGTATTCCAGCAATACCACCACCGATCACGAGAGCGCGCCTTGTCACCGGCACTTTAATCGGATTCAGGGATTTGTCTTTTCTGGTCTTTTCGGTCATCATTCTTACGAGATCGATAGACTTTTCAGTCCCCGTGGGCTTGTCCGGATGAACCCACGAACACTGTTCCCTGAGATTTGAAATTTCAACATGGTATGGGTTCATACCTGCTTTTTTTGAGGCGTTGCGGAATGTATGCTCGTGCATCTTTGGAGAACATGCGGCGACGACGACACCGTCTAGACCTTCTTCCTTGATTTTGTCTCTCAAGAGTTTCTGGCCGGGATCTGAACACATATATTTGTAAGTGGTTGTATACGAAACACCCGGATTGTTCTTTCTGGCCTCTTCGGCAACTTTTTCAACGTCAACCGTGGCTGATATATTAGTGCCACAATGACAGACAAAAACACCGATTTTCTTACTCACTTACATGCTCCTTTTATTAATCTATTAACTCTTTAAAAAAATCCTCTTCGATCCCAATTTTAACAGAAAAGTTGGGGACAATGAGGTCTATTCCTCTATATTTGAAAACGCGTCAATGACAGAACCTGTATCTATAAAGTGTTTATCCATGCCGAGGTCTTTCGGCTTCAAACCAAGAGCAAGACCAATAAGCTCAGAGATATACACTATAGGGATATTGAATCTGCGACCATACTCTTTCTCGATATTTTTCTGCCTCATATCCAGGTTTGCGTGGCACATCGGACAGGCTACGGCTATGGCGTTCGCACCCGCATCAATGGCACCTTCCAGGATATCATGAGTCAGCTTAATTACTACATCTGGTTTGCTGAGCGTAAAACCACCACCACAGCAGTTTGTTTTAAATTCCCAATCTACAGCTTCAGCGCCTATTGCCGTTACAATCTCGTCCATAGTCTTGGGGTTTTCAGGGTCGTCAAATTTAAGAATCTTAGGGGGTCTTACCAGAAGACATCCGTAATAACTGGCAACCTTCAGGCCCTCAGGTCTCTTCTTTTGTTTCTCCGCAATCTCATCCATGCTGTAGTTCTTGACAATTTCCAGATAGTTTGAAACTTTTACATTACGGCTGATAGGCATTTCTATAGCATCTTCAACCTCTTCTCTCAGTTTTTCATCTTTTTCAACATCGTCTTGAGAAACAATCAGCCTTTGAGAACACATGGGACATGGTGCGAGAACTTCATCATAACCGTCTTTCTCTGCCAGGCTGATATTTCTAACTGACAGGGCAGTAGATAGTTTATGATTAGTCGCATGGCCTGAAGACGCGCCACAGCAGTTCCAATCATCGATCTCTACCAGTTCAGGGCCTATAACACGTGAAACACCCAAAACAGAAGTACCGTACTCCTCAGATGTTGAACACTTTGTGATTGCACAGCCCGGATAATAACCTATTTTTGTTTTCTTAATTTTTTCTGACATTGTTTAATACTATCCAAGTTTCTCGAAAATTCGTTTAATACTGTCCTTACCTTTAATATCGTGTGGTGCCAATGATAGCTTTCCCTTCATCATCAATTGCGACCCATCTGCCAGATCTTGTAACGCAGACTTTAAAGCGGCCTTAGGCCTCTTTCTTTTGAACTCCATTAGCATTCCGCACTCAGAGATTCGACCATGTTTCTTGACAGAGTTAAGAAATGCCTCGTGAAAAGTAGTAATATCTTTTTCCATTGGATTGGCTACGCCTTCTTCAAGCGCCATTTCTCTTAAAACGTCCATCAACTCTGCTATTTTAACCTCTTTAGGACATCTCGTTGTACACGTTATGCATGAAGCGCATAGCCATATGGTTCTGGAAGTCAGGGCTTCGCGTCTTAGGCCTAGCTGTACAAATCTAATTATTTGATTTGGCATGTAGTCCATCTCATATGCTACAGGACAACCTGCTGTACACTTACCGCATTGGTAACACTTCTTGACATCTATCCCGCTTCTCTCTTCAACTTCCTTTGCGAAATCTGACTTTAGCTCTTTTGTTGTAATCTTAATCTTCATTTATATTTAAAACAAATTTAAAAACAAAAAATCTCCTATTCGCTTAAGCGCGTAGGGAATATATGAAAACGAAAAGGAGGGATTATACTATAAAGAGTAAATGAATGTCAAAAAATTTAATATTTAGTTGGCAAATATGAAGGCAAAGGAGGGTGTTCTTAGGTAGGGAAATAGTATAAATTGTTATAAAATACATTAACTTGAAATTTTGTTTTTTTCCATTATAGTATAGTATTAGAATTTGTGGGTTTCCCTCTGAGCTGTTTTTTTAGGCGGTAATTCACCTTATTTATGGCCACAATCTAACTATTGTTGTAATCATGATACCAAAAGAAATACTAAAAAAAGTAAAACAGATACAGATCCGCTCGAGCCGTCTAGTGAACGATGTGTTGGCTGGTGAGTATGTTAGCGTCTTCAAGGGTCGTGGTATGGAATTTGACGAGGTGAGGGAGTATCAGGCAGGCGATGATATTCGTACCATTGACTGGAATGTTACGGCACGTTTAGGCTATCCATACATAAAAAGATATACGGAAGAGAGGGAACTAACCATTATGTTTCTGGTTGATCTCAGTTTTTCCGGAGAGTTTGGGAGTGAGAAACAGTTTAAGAATGAGATAGCGACTGAGATTTGTGCTGTGCTTGCCTTCTCTGCTGTAAGGAACAATGACAAGGTTGGTCTGATACTCTTTACCGATAAAATTGAAAAGTTTGTTCCTCCAAAGAAGGGAAAAACACATGTGCTTCGCGTGATCAGAGAGGTGCTTTACTACAAACCGGAAAATAAGGGTACAGACATATCAATAGCTCTTGAGTATCTCCTGAAAGTTACCAAGCGTAAGACCGTTTGCTTCCTGCTTTCGGACTTTATAACTGAAGGCTTTGAACGTGCATTACGCATTGCGAACAAGCGTCACGATATGGTTGCGGTTTCCATAACAGATCCCAGGGAACTGGAGATACCCAATGTCGGCTTTGTTGAGTTAGAAGATGCAGAGACTGGTGAGATAACACTTATTGATACATCAGACAGAAAAATGATGGAAAGGTTTAACAAGTATAATATAAAAAATATGGAAGAGAGAACAAAATTATTTAGAGGCATGGGCGTCGATCTTGTTGACGTGAGGACGGACAGCTCGTATGTAGAACCGATTATGAAATTTTTCAGGGCGAGAGAAAAGAGGCTTCAATTCTAAAGAGTGGCATGGACAAACCCTGTCCTAAACTCGACTCGGGATTTCTTTGCCAGGGTTCTTTACTAAATTGGTTTAAGGCATTGTTTGTCCAAGATGTTCATATTATCTGTAAACATTTCAAATCTGTTTTACTGCAAAAAATTAATTAAAAAATACATATTATTTCAAGAGGAAATTATGGGTAAAAAAGATTTTGAAGAAATGCTTAACAAGCATGAGGCAGTAATAAAAGAATCTGATATTGATTGGGAAAAGAAGAAGAAAGATGATTTGTCTAAAGAGTTTCGCAAAATCCATCTAAAGAAGGAGGAGAAGGCATCACTAAAGGATGATATAATTCGAACCTGGAGAAACAAATGCCCGCAACATAAAACACGTTTGGATAATTTTGGAAAAGCTTTAGAATATAATCGGCAAGACGCAATTATGGCAGCAGGTTCTATTTAATTGTGATATTTTACCTCAAGCTCTTGACAATTAGACGTGCTGTTGTACAATTGTCTATAAGGCATATTAAAAGAGATAAAATATGGATATTGTAATTGACACATCTGCTCTAATTGCTGTGATTGTAGGAGAACCGGAACGTGAAGTCATTATTGAATTGACTAATGATAATTCACTCATAGGACCTGGTTCAATACCTTGGGAAATTGGCAACGCATTCTCTGCTATGTTTAAACAAAACAGGTTGGAACTCGATGAGGCCAAGAGAGGTCAAGGGATTTTTACAAGCATTCCTCTTCGTTATGTTGAAACCGATTTTACAAATGTTATTTCAATAGCCAAGCAAACTAATATGTATGCGTATGATGCATATTTTCTGGATTGTGCAGTTAGATATAAATCACCATTATTAACATTGGATAGAAGGCTAAAGTCAGCAGCCAAAAGCCTGAATGTCACAGTCATGGAGGTATAAAAATGCAGGTTTATACATATTCAGAAGCCAGGCAAAAACTTGCATCTGTTCTTGAACAGGCTGAAAATACGGGTAAAGTTCTTATTCGAAGAAAAGATGGGCATACTTTCGCCTTAACTCCTGAAAAGACGGTATCTTCCCCTTTAGATGTGCCATCAATTAAAGCGGCAATTACAACGCAAGAAATTGTGAACATTGTTCGTAATGGTAGAGAACGGTAGAACAATTTGATTGAAAGGGCGAATTTCGATATCGATAATTTGCTTTTACAGCAAATGCTTTGGATACATTTTATAACTCCTTTTGGGAACATTAAATTTACTTTTTGAGTATAAAGTATAATTGGATTATGCGGCTACGCCGTGCTAAAGTTTGAAGCGAGCTAAAGTGCCTAAAGTTAATCAATATGGAGTGCATCATTTGTGATGATGCGCATTTAAGCAATGACACGGTCATTGCACTCCAAAAGGAGAGATTTGGTTTTTACATATTAAAAACAAATCTCTTAATTCAATGACATTGCTAACGATAGGCAGGAATACCGCCTTTATTTATCTACAATAATTAAGAACACTTCCGTTCAGAACCCCTAAACCGGTTTTATAGCATGAATAATATCATTAGATCCGCAATAATTATTTTCATCGCCTTCGCAGGAAGTATGTGTTCGGCACAAGATGCATTAAAAGAAGAGATCTCTAATAAGAGTGTTACAGTAAATGCTAATGTTGATAAGGCCAGGGCTACTATTGGAGATAAAATAAGTTATAAGATAACGGTAGATTTTCCGAAAGAGGTAGAGGTTTTTTCCCCTGAGATAAAGGATAAGGTCGGAGGGCTTACAGTAAAGGATTTTTATGTTTCGGATATTGAGAAGGATGAAGGTAGAACGACAAGGGAACTTAGTTATGTCCTGGAAACATACAAAGCCAGTTCATATATAATTCCCGCATTTGATATTAAATATAAAGAGATGCTTAAATCTGAGGCAGAGGTGGCAAAGACACCGGAAATCTTTGTTGAGGTTGTAACCGTGTTGGATGCAGATGCCAGTGATGTAAGGGGCATCAAACCTCCGGTGTCTCTAAGCAAAAGCTATTTCAGACTATACATCGTTATCGCAATAGTTTTTGGCGTTTTGGCACTGGTTGCAGTTGTATTGCATTATATATATCATAGAAAATGTCGAGAGATTGAATCTATACCTGAACCCCTTCCGTCCCATCAGATTGCCTATAACGAACTCGAAAGCTTAAGGGCCATGGATCTGATATCGAAGGGCCAGATAAAGGAATATTATTATCGTCTGTCAAATATAGTCAGGCATTATATTGAGAACAGGTTTAAATTGATGGCCCCTGAAAGGACAACAGAGGAGTTTCTGGTAGAGATGACGGTTACTGGAAAGTTAACTGGAGTGCATAAAGAACTCGTTGGGAATTTTCTGGAACATTGCGACATGGTCAAATTTGCCGCGTATGGCCCTGACAGCCGGGAAATAGAAAATTCATTTAACTCGGCAAAAAAACTGGTTGATGAGACTAGAGAGGTTTTGCAGAAAGAGGTTGTTGCGCAGGCAAGCAATGTTAATGAGTAACGTTTCACGATAGTATGATAGCTTTTGTAGGGTGGATTAAGCGAAGCGAATCGACCTTCATTGTTATGGTTTTGGTATATGGATATTTTTGGTGGATTCGGCCTGAGGGCCTCCCGCCCGGATGACTCGGTCGGACGGGTAATCCACCCTGCATTTGATTTAAGTTAGATCAACAGGCGAGTTGTTTATAGAAAAGTTATGATAATTTTAAAAGATCCGTTAGTCCTGTGTTTAATCATTATCCTGGTTCCGCTTATACTTGCTAATTATATTTTCAGAAAAGATAGCGGGATGTTGAGGTTTTCATCTCTCAACTATTTTAAAAGGATAGAACAGGGAAGCACCGTTAAATACAGACACATTCTGATAGTGTTGAGGGTGTTGATAATTGTTTTGCTGGTTATAGCCCTTGCGAGACCACAATCAGGAAAGGCGCACTCAAAGGTCACTACAGAGGGTATCGACATAATCCTGGCGTTGGATGTTTCGGGTAGTATGCTTGCAGAGGACTTTGTTTTAAAAAATAAAAGGAGGAACCGCCTTTATGTTGCCAAGGAAGTGGTAAAAGACTTTATAGAGTGGCGCGAGAACGATCGAATCGGAATGGTGGTTTTTGCAGGTCAGGCTTATACGCAATGTCCTCTGACACTTGATTATGATGTACTGTTACAGTTTCTCGAAAAAGTAGAGATCGGAATGGTTGAGGACGGTACCGCTATTGGTTCTTCTATCGGAGTGTGCGTAAATAGACTAAAATCTTCTAAAGCGAAAAGTAAGGTCGTTATCCTTCTGACTGACGGCCGTAATAATGCTGGAGGAATTGATCCGTTAACTGCTGCCGAACTGGCAAAAACATTTGGTATGAAGATATATACAGTCGGGGCTGGCACGAAGGGCCTTGCACCTTATCCTACCAAAAACCTTTTCGGGTTGAAGACGTACAGGTCTATACAGATTGATATTGATGAAGAGGGCTTGACGGAAATAGCAAAAATTACCGGTGGTAAGTACTTCAGGGCAACAGATACCGCTTCTCTTAAAGAAGTTTATAAACAAATTGACAGCCTTGAGAAGACCAAAATGGAGGAGGCCAAATACACCGAGTATCGTGAACTTTTCACTTACCTGCTGTTTCCTGCGTTAGGAATGCTTCTCCTTGAAGTTGTACTTGCAAATACAAGATTCAGGAGGATTCCTTAATAAATATAATTATGATTGAGGGATTTAAGGATAGAAAAATTGAGGGATTAGTTAGGTACTGGAGTCCTTGCGAAAGCAAGGACTCCAATGAGTATAATTTTTTTTAAACTGTGTCTATCAGCGAAAATCTGCGTTCTGTTTAAATAAGTATGAAATACGAAAACATTAATTATCTCTATCTGCTGCCAATTGTTTTAATTATGGCGTTGGCTTACATTGTGTTTTATAAAAACAAGCAAAATGCAATTAAGAAATTCGTCAAGGCGGAATTGATGGACAGCATTGTCGCGTCGGTAAGCAGAAGAAAGCAAAAGATAAAGGCCATCTTCGTTATTGCGGCGCTGCTTTTCATTATATTCTCTTTGGTGCAGCCAAAATGGGGATACCATTGGGAAGATGTGGAGAGAAAGGGGATTGATATTGTTGTCGCCGTGGATACATCTCGCAGTATGCTGGCGGATGACATTAAGCCAAATAGATTGCAAGCTGCCAAAAGAGAGATAAGTGATCTAATAAATGTTATTGATGGTGACAGGGTTGGTTTAGTTGCGTTTGCGGGCACTGCGTTTCTTCAGTGTCCATTGACTCTTGATTACGGTGCGTTCAATCTCTTTCTGGATGATATTAACACAAGTCTCATTCCTGTTGGTGGCACATCATTCGGTGAGGCGATAAAAAAGAGTATGTCAGCATTTAGTAGTAAGTTGAAAAAGCACAAAACAATCGTACTTATTACTGATGGAGAAGACCACCAGGGAAATGCTATGGAAATGGCAAAGGCAGCGAAAGAGCAGGGCATAGTTGTTTATACTGTTGGCGTTGGTAAGAAAGAGGGAGCGTATATTAAGCTGAAAGATGATAAAGGTAACGAGACGTTGCTAAAAGATAAGGAAGGAAATGTCGTCAAATCTCATCTTGACGAAATACTCTTAAATAAGATAGCCCTTGAAACTGGGGGCGCGTATACTCCAGCGTACGGAACACAATGGGGTTTGGCTAATATTTATACAAATATAATTGCCAATATGGAGGAGAAACAACTAGCGGGAAGAAAGATAAAGCTATATGAGAATCGTTTTCAAATTCCACTGTTTATAGCGATCATTCTTATTACGTTGGAATCATTGATCGGGGAACGGACCAGAAAGCGTAAGACTTCGCTTGATAGAGGAAGTTGAGGGATTTTAGATGTGAGTGTATAATTGCTTTTGTCGGGTGGATTAAACGAAGTGAATCCACCTTCATTTTTACGGTATTGACATATGGGTATTTTCGGTGGATTCGGCCTTAGGGCCTCCCGCCCGGATGACTCGGTCGGACGGGTAATCCACCCTACACTTGGTTAAAATACAATTATCATGATAAAATTCAGAACAAAACTGAGAATATTTATAATACCGTTAGCCTGTACAATGCTAATCGGTTGGATAGACCCTGCCTCAGATATAAATGAGGAAGGGATCCGGCTTTACAATGAAAAATCGTATGATGAGGCAATAAGTAGGTTTGCGGACGCGCAGTTACATCTACCTAAGTCAGATTCATTGGAGTTTAATATTGCAAATACACATTTTCAAGAGGGCAAGCTTCCTGAGGCAGAAAAAGCTTATAAAAATACTTTACGTTCAAAAGATACTTCCTTAAAGGCAAAAGCCAATTATAATATGGGTAATACTCTCTACAAACAGGGCAAACTCAATGAATCACTTGACTTTTATAAGAAGGCCATTGAGTTGGCAGGAGATAGGGCTGACAAGAATGGCGATGAAATGAAAGGGATCAAAGAGGATGCGAAATATAACTATGAATTTGTGCAGAAAAAAATGGAAGAGATGAAGCAAGAGCAGCAGGAAAGACAGGATCAGGAAGAGCAGGAAAAAGAGGACAAGGAAGAAGAGGACAAACAGGAAGAACAAAAAGAGGGGGATAAACCTCCGGAGGAAAAAGATCCTGAAGATCAGGAAGAGAAGCAGGATCAACAACAAAAACAGGATCAGGAAAAAAAGGATCAGGAGGAGCAAGATAAAGGCAATCGGGGTGAGCAACAAAAGGAGCAGCCGCCTGAAGAGGGAAAGAAAGAATCGCCCCCACCTCCTCATGAGAAAAAGGAGATGACAAAGGAAGAAGCGGAAAGGATCCTTCAAGCATTGAAGCAATCAGAAGAGTCCGCTCGAGAGATGCAAGAAAAAGAAAACGAATCTGCACAATTTGAGACAGAGAAAAACTGGTAAAATATGATGGGAAAAGTTTTTTCAATAATAATTTTGGTGTTCATGCTTAATGTAGTTTCCACTGCTTATGCTAAAGAAATAAATGTTGTAATTAGCGTGGACAAAAACAGGGTTGAAGTAGGTAGCCATATTCGTCTTACGGTCGGTGTGCAGGGGGCTTTTGACACGGACATACCAAAATTATCTGTGCCAGAAAGTTTTTCTTTAATGTTCGGACCAAGTGTGTCAACACAAACAACGATAACAAACAACGTTGTCAAGGTCTTCCGGGGTTTTATGTATGGGTTCAGCCCAAGAGAAAAGGGTAAATTTGAAATAGGCCCTGTGACTTTAGAATATAAGGGGAAAACATATACATCAAATTCAATTAATATTGAGGTGATAGAAAGAACACCATTTGAAGGACACATAGATAAAAATGATACAAGTGGGAAAAGAGTAGATGTTAACAAAATGGTGTTTGTTGAGCTTGTAACTGACAAGAAAGAGGTCTATATCTATGAAGAAATAATTCAATCCTTTAAACTATACTTCCAGAAAAACTTGCCAATAGATGACCTTGATTATGTTGCTGCTTCGACGAAGAGCTTTCTTGCTGAAAAGCTTGGTGATGAGAGACGCTATGAAGAAGTACGTGATGGAATACTTTATAATGTTATAGAACTTCGTACGGCGCTTTTCCCCCTGGTTACCGGTAAAATAGAGATACCTCCTGCGAGTTTTAAATGTAATATTATAATTAGAGAACAAAGGTCTCGGGGTTCTCTATTTGATGAATTCATGGGTGGACGTGGCCGAAGGTATCCTGTAGAAAGGAGCACGGCGCCGGTAAAGTTAGTAATAAAACCTCTACCGACTGTTGACAAACCTGAAGCATTTAATGGCGCGGTAGGGAAGTATACCATGGATGTTCTTGCAAAGCCCACAAAAGTAATAGTTGGTGATCCGATAACATTAACGATAAATATTCGTGGAGAGGGAAACATTCAGACAATAGGTGGGCCTCTACTGGCTCCTGATGGAATGAAAGACTTTAAAGCTTATGATTACGAGGCGAAGGTGACAATAACAGACAGAGGAGACGGCATAAAGGGAGAAAAGCTTTTTAGTAGGGTAATTGAACCGCAGAGCGAAAATGTTGGCGCTGTACCCGGGATTTCATTCAGTTACTTTGATCCGGATCTTGAGAAATATAAAACACTGGCTTACGGGCCAATTCCTATTGAGGTAGAACACTCCGATATAGAAATCCCCATACGTTTATCTGTTGAAGGTGTCGGAATAGCAAAGGGACGGGTTAAAATATTAACCAAAGACATTCTGCCTATTATGTCTGATTTATACTCATTTAAGAATCATGGGCTTGATATATATAAGAGGTCTCTCCTCCTGGCTATTGTCTTTATAGTACCAATACTTATAGTGGTTGCATGTATTTATGTGCAGAGGCATAGGAAGCTACTGCATACCGATGTAGGTTATGCAAGAAAGAAACGGGCAATGGCCCATGCACAGAAACATCTTTCAAACGCGAGAGAGCTATTACAACTTGATAATCCGTCAGAGTTTTATGCCACACTGGCCAGGACTATTCTTAAGCATATAGCGGACAAGTTAAATGTAACACCGGCGGCTGTCACGTCAGACAATATTTACGATATGTTGGAAAAACGTGGTGTATCGAATGATGTGATAAAGGAACTGAGACAGTGTCTTGAGTCCTGCGATTACGGTAGGTTCTCTTCAGGGCAGCTGTCTAAAGCACAGATGGAGTCAACACTGGATACCACTGAACAAGTTATAGCACATCTGGAAAAACAATTATGAGACAAAAAAACATACTGATAATTATTATTTTGAGTTTTGTGTTTCTCTTTGAGGGGAATTATTTAACTGAGGTTTTTGCGCGTGATAACGCGGCCGATATCTTCTTCAGGGCAAACAAGGAATATAGTGCCGGACAGAAGGCCGTGTCTGAAAAGAAAAAGGAGGATGCTATTGGAAAGTTTGAACAAGCTGTCAGTTTGTACGAACAACTGCTTGAATCCGGTTTCATAAACGGGCAGATATACTACAATCTGGGTAATGCCCATTATCGACTGGGTATGCCGGGGAAAGCAATTATGTATTATCGCAGGGCAGAGAAATTGCTTCCGAGAGATGCTGACATAAAGGCAAACATAAGCCTGTTAAAACGTGATTTTGTCGAGAGAGAGACAATTGGTCAAACGCCGGAGATTCTCAGGGTTGCGTGTTTTTGGTATTTCTACCTTAGCTTGAATGAGATCACTGTCATTACCATATATATGTATTTTGCACTCATTGCATCTATACTCTCTATCATTTTTTTAAGATTGCAATGGCTCAAAAAGATGAGCGTTGTTTTTGCGTCCTGCTTTCTTGTGTTGGTCATTTCTCTGGGAATGAAGGCGCATAATCAATCTGCCGAAATGGGAGTGGTGGTTGTTGGTGAGAGTAAGATAAGGTATGGTCCTGGCGAAGAGTACGGTCCCAGGTTTGAGATACACGAAGGTGCTGAGGTAAGGATCATTGAGGAAGAAGATAAGTGGTGTAAGGTTTACGTTTTCGTGGATGTAGAAGACATTCATGACGATGAAGGTAAGAAAGAGGTCGAGTCCAAAACAGGCTGGATACCAAAATCAGAACTGGGAAAGATTTAAGATCCGGACATCAGCAGCAAGGCACTAGAACTACAGGACAACGGGAATTATACTGAAAAAAGTAAGGCGGGGATTATCTCCATGTTACTCAAATATGAGTATTTTTTTATTTGTGAGAAAGAGCCCCGCGCTTTATATTAAAAGCCTTCACTAAGATACTACATGTCGTAGTTCATCATTAGACTGTTACTAGATATAGTACTAATAAGTAACAAAAAGTCAAGCGTAAATCCCATAAATTTCAAGTCGTAAATCTTCTCGTTTTTAACTTCCGTGCAAGTCGGTAGTTAAGTAATCTCTGGCTTCTCCTTCTCTTATTCAAAGAAGGTCATGATACCAGGGAGGCTTTAACGTACTTGTCTCTGATTATTCACATCAACCATACTGAAAGAAGTTTGTGGCGGGGATTATCTCCATGTTACTCAAATATGAGTATTTTTTTATTTGTGAGCAAGAGCCCCGCACATTATATTTAAAAACCGCACCAAGACGCTATATGCCGTAGCGTGGTATCAGATCATCACCATATATAGTATAAATAGATTGCAAAAGTCAAGTACAAATCCCTCTTTTTTTTTCTTTGCTTTTAACTCCAATATTTTTAAGTATTTATCTACTTCCAGATTAGTTCTTCGTAAATCGTAATACACAAACCTTCAATCTTTTTGTTTACCAGACGTGCTTTCTGGCGACCCTCTTTTTTCCGCTCTCTGTGTGTCTTTTTGCGAACAACCTCTTTTGTCTTGCAAAACACCCCAGCCATTTTATAATAACCTTCGGGAGGCAGGTTGAAGAAACGAAGGACAAAGGCCAGGGTTCATATGTATTAATAAAACGGCTAATTAAATAGTCTCCTGGTTTCTGTTTATTATGTTTGCTCATGATTTGGTGTATCGGGCTCATAGCAGATGGCTCAAAATGCCAGCTGATAAATTTGATAACTTAGTTACATTTTTTATAAAAATTTTGTAACATATTCCTTTTAAAGGACTTTTTATTTGACAACTAAGTTATAGATCTGAAAATATGAAGACAGAAAATATTTTATGGTGTAATAATATAAAGGAGTGTGTGTTCTGGCTTCAAGAATAGTAACTCATGGCGGTGGCCCGCATATGGATGATCTGATCTCCGTTTGCATTGTGTTGGCAATGGACAGCGATGTAAAATGTGTAGAGCGTCGGCCTGCGGTACCTGAAGAGATTGCAGATTCTAAAGTATGGGTGCTGGATCAGGGGGGTGTTCATGATCCTGGAAACAGAAACTTTGATCACCATCAATTTCCGGCTGGTACAAGGAAATGTACATTAAGCCTCCTTGCTGATCATTTTGACCTCAAGAACGATTTGGATGAGATGGTCTGGTTTAGAGCGCTTGTACTTGATGATTCCCTGGGTTCTATTAAAACTGCTGGTGAGCTTGGTTGTAGTGCAACTTTACTGAAGGGCCTACTAAGAGGGGCGATAAACGAATTTGTCTTAGCCAGGTTCGAACAGGTAAGGACGCTCGACTCTGATAGCGAACTGATAAAGCTCCTCTCTGCAATAGGTACTCACATAGTTACAGATATTAGAAACAAGAAAGAGCGTATTCAGCTCATTCGGAAAAAAGCGGAGATCGAAGAGGTGAACGGCCTGAACGTGCTTTTCTTTATGGAGGATGTGCCTGATCCGAAATTGAGTCTTATCCCATATTTAAAAGAGACAGGTAAAAACGCAGCTGTTCTGGTCGTTGCGAATACACGTGATCACGGATGGTCGCTCAGCAGGATTGGCGATCACCCCCGGGTAGATTTCAGACGTATTAAAGGCGCGAATGATGTGCTCTTTGTACACGCAAACGGTTTCGTCGCAAAAACCAGGCAAATTGAGAAATCGGCAATAATTCGCCTTTTAGAGACTGCAATTGTGTAAGCTTTTTCTTTGTTCCTTACGCGAAGCCGTGAAGAACGCAAGGGATAAAAACAATTATATTTCATTTTCTTAGTGATCTCTGCATCTTTGTGTGATTACTTTTTTCCTTGAAAGATTGTCGTCAAATATGGACGGTTTTTATAAAAGTTTAAAAGCAGTAAAATTAGATAATGTATTTAATCCATGGTTTTGTCGTGATGAGGAAAATGATATTGATGCAGATTCACCGGCTATAAGATTGTCTCAGCTTAAGCAATATCTGCTGGAAAGAAAGAACGCGAAGTATCTCCTGATAGGGGAAGCTTTGGGATATCAGGGTGGTCACTTTACCGGGATTGCAATGATGTCTGAACGTATTCTGCTGGGGAAGATGGAGCACAAATCGATCACACCGGGGCATGTGTTTTCAGGGATTGAGCCCAGGCGTACAAGTATGCCTTCTGTTAAAAAGGACGGTTTTACGGAACCTACCGCTACTATTGTATGGGAACGGTTAATAACATCAGGTTTTGATATGAGAGACTTTATTATATGGAACGCTTTTCCCTGGCACCCTTACAAGCCTGAGAAAGGTGTCCTGTCCAACAGGACACCGTCTGATAATGAGTTTGAAAAAGGCAAACCGGTAATGTTAGAATTGCTCAAATCAGTAAATGTTACAAAGATAATTGCAGTAGGTGAAAAGTCGAGAGTCCAGTTGGAAGGAGTGGGTATTGAGGCTTCAACTGTAAGGCATCCTGCTAATGGCGGTGCAACCAAATTTCGCGAGCAAATATTAAAAGTGATTAAAAGTAAGGCATAGAAAATGAGCAATAGTACCGTTTTTTGTCATAGTTATCCACCCGGATGGATCCGTTTGGATAGCTTGTAGTACTTATTATAATATTTTTATAGATGAATGATAGAAGGGATACTCAGAAATGAAAAGAAATATTATTATCTCGATTACCCTGTTTTTTATGCTATTTTTGTTAGCAAATCTAACATTCGCTGACAACCTTTATATTGCCGTAACAATATCAGAAAAGAAAGTTTCCTGGGGAGATGGCACAACGGACCTGGGAGCGTCGTGGGATTACGGGTATTATGATGGTAAGCGCAGTCATGAGACGATCCGGGAAACGAGTAGAAAACGAGCCGAGAAGAAACATTCAGCAGATTCTTACGATATTGTTGTTAATGAAGACCAGAGTGGTTTTTTGGGTAACCATATGGTAATTATCGTTACGGCTGTCTTATACGATAAAAATGTCTCAAGTATTTATGGGGTTGGTTTTGGAGAAAATAATTCTCAGGCCCTTAAAAATGCAAAGGAGAATTTGGCTGGTGAGTGCGGAGCTTGGTCAGAGGAAAAATATGGCTACCATTTGGTAAAATCAGCCCAGTTCTGATAAGAACTGATACTCCCAATGGATATGGAATTGAGAATTTATCGGAGAAAGAACGGGATAAAATCCGCAGATGGGCTGGATTTGTATTTTTACAATAAAGCAAAGAGAGATGGAAAACAAACAGGAGGACTTGAAGACGTTTACAGACACGTTGAATTGATCGCTTCGCTTGAGGAAGAGATCGAAGAGTCAATCTATCAAAATGCAAGGGTTAATCAACTTTAAGTAGGGGAGATACTATGAGTAACGATATACCAGAGGATGGCATGGATCCGGCTTACCTCAAAAAAGCGTATAAGACATTCAGAAAGCGTCTCAGACTGATGCGACTTGATGCCGAGTCTACACTGGGCAGCAGTGCTCTCAGTGGTGGTCGACAGTCAGGCATTGTAGCTATTCGGCCTCCAAACAATTTCCCTCAGGAGGTATGGGACAAACTCGTGGAAACTGGTAAGCTTCGTACTGAAGGAATGGGTCTCTACGAACTAGTCGAAGATCCAACCTCAAAGAAGAAGGGGTCAAATGATATTTATGACAAATGAGCGTTAGGGTTTTAGAAAATAGATGATTCCGGATTTTCGATCTGAGATTCAAAGGTACCGTTCGAGGCCATGGTTAAATTCAGGTTAAAATAGATGAGAAATCAATTTGTCATTCATAGCATTGCTATTACTCTGGCTCTTAGCTGTATAGCGTGGTTCTGGCCACCGATACTCTGGGCATTTATCATCTTAGGCCCATTGATTCTGATGGGGGTATACGATATGTTCCAGGCCAAACATGCTATCAAGCGGAACTTTCCTTTGCTCGGGAGAGGGCGGTATCTGCTTGAAAATATGGGGCCCAAGGTAAACCAGTACTTCATCGAGTCGGAGCCGAAGGACGGCCTTTTCACCGAAAATTCAGATCTATTGTTTACCAGCGGGCGAAACGAGAGCTGGACACGCAAGCCTTTGGCACACAGATGGACGTTTATAAAGAAGGATACGAGTGGATGGAGTACTCCATTTACCCTTTAGACGGTGAAAAACTGGATCACGCTCCCAGAGTAGTAATAGGCGGAGATGATTGCAAACAGCCTTATTCTGCCAGTATCTTCAACATTTCCGCTATGAGTTATGGATCACTTAGCAAGAATGCTGTCCTGGCACTGAACGGAGGAGCAAAAACCGGAGGGTTTGCTCATAACACAGGAGAAGGAGGTATCTTGCCTGCAGACAAAAACACTCCTGAAGTTGCTGAAATCAGGCCAGTCTTAATTCAAAATCCAAAACACTTATGCGATAGCTTCTTCTCCCTATTCGCATTAAAGAGGGGCTAACATCTCTTTCGTTTCACTCCGGAATTATTGATCCTTCCAGTCCTGTTCATTCCCTTCTTTATCTTTTCCGATGATTCCGTCCTTATCTTATTGCCAGATTCTGCTTGTTGACTTGATCTCTTCTGATCAGGCCCAAGAAGCCTTTTTAACAGATCCGGCCGTCTGGAATCAATGAGTCTCTTTTTTATCCAATTCCGGTTCTCTTTCTTGTACCAGAAAAAGAACCGGTGTTGGCTTATCTTTTCCTGCTTTGATTTTGGTGTGAAGTATTGTTTTAAAGTATAAGGATGATAACCGGAATAATACATAACGGTTGCGACTGTCATCGGGGTCGGAGTAAAATCCTGTACATGTTCTAATCGGAAACCAAGCTCTTTGGTCTCTACCGCAAGGTTTGCCATGTCTTCTTCGCTGCACCCGGGATGACTGGATATGAAGTAGGGGACAAGTTGTTGATTAAGTCCGAGCTTTTTATCTATATCATCAAACTGTTTTTTAAATTCTCTGAAATGAGCAAATGATGGTTTCCTCATTATTTTCAAGGTCTCATCGGATGTATGCTCAGGCGCTACCTTCAGCCTTCCGGAGACATGGCGGGTCAAAAGCTGTACCATGTAATCGTTGATGGATGTATTCGCCTCTTTGTTATAGCTTTTTGTCAGTAGATCATGCCGGATACCGCTTCCGATAAATGCCTTCTTTACTTTTGGATGTTCATCTACTTTACGGTAGATTTCAGTTACTTGAGAATGATCTGTGTCCAGGTTGCTACAAACGACAGGATGAATGCATGAAGGCGCGATGCATTTGTCACATATTTTCTGTACCACTCCCTTCATTTTGTACATATTGGCAGATGGGCCACCGAGGTCAGAAATATAGCCTTTAAAATCAGGCATACCAACGACTTGATCAACTTCATTCAAAATGGATTTTTGAGAACGGCTTGCAATGAACTTTCCCTGATGAGCCGAAATAGTACAAAAGCTGCATCCCCCAAAGCACCCTCGGTGCATGTTTATCGAGAACTTTATCATCTCGTAGGCTGGAATAGTGCCGCGTTTTCTGTATTTAGGATGAGGGAGTCTTGTATAAGGCAAATCAAAAGAGGTGTCAATCTCTCTCTCTGTCATCGTTTGAAAAGGTGGATTTATTATCAGGTTGTTTCCTGAAATATTCTGGATAATCCTGTTCGCAAAAACCTTATTTGATTCCTGTTCTACCTGTTTAAAATTTGCCGCAAAGGCTTTCTTGTCTTCCAGGCAATTCTGATGTGCATTAATTGTAATGTCTTTCCAGTTCTTGTTCTTTGGAACACCTTGACTTTGGTCCCGAATATATGCCGTTTGCTTTACCATCGTCAGTTGATGAAATGGGACTCCTTTTTCTAGAAGTTTGAGGATTTCTTTAAGCGGCTGTTCCCCCATTCCATACACCAACAGATCAGCGCCGCTCGTTTCCAGAATAGAAGGTGCCAGTTTATCAGACCAGTAGTCGTAGTGTGTGACCCTTCTCAAAGAAGCCTCTATGCCCCCAATTATAACGGGAACATCCGGATAAATTGACTTTAAGATCTTTGAATATGTGTTAACTGCGTAATCCGGACGAAAGCCAGATTCTCCCCCGGGAGTATAGGCATCTTTCGAGCGGGTTCTTTTATTAGCTGTGTAGTGGTTTACCATGGAGTCCATGCAGCCAGCGGTTACTCCAAAGAAAAATCTGGGTATGCCAAGCTTTTTAAAATCGCGCAGATCGTCCTGCCAGTTTGGTTGAGGTATAATAGCTACTCTGTACCCTTCACTTTCGATAATCCTGCCAATTACGGCAGGCCCAAATGACGGATGGTCAACATAAGCATCTCCGGAAACGAGGATAACATCAAGCTCGCCCCAGCCATGCATTTCCACTTCTTTTTTTGTAGTAGGAAGCCATTTTGTTATATCCTGTAGCTCTTTCATGGTTATAAGGATGTTGGACGAACAATTCTGAATTTATTATATCTAAAATAATAGGAGAATACAGTAAGTTCTTAATAAGTAGAGGAGGCCATCTACTTATTGAAAACCCACTGAGTATAAACAATAACGTTAGTATTTTTTGTGTAATATTATACTTGAATTGGTCTTTAAGCATCGTTAAGGTAAACTTTCAATATGATAGAGTTTTATCAAATGCCTTGAATTTAAAAAAGGGGATAATGGGATCTAAAAACTGTCTTATGGAGAAGATATCGAATAATCTTGTGCTTGCTGCTGATGTAGGTGGGACAAATACGCGGATGGCTGTTGTAAATGAAAATGGCGATATTCTTACGCTCTTAAAAAAAGCCACGCATTGTAAAAATGGCAGAGACGAGATGATTGAATTTATTATTTCTCTTGCAGTAGAAACAATCGAAAAATCAAACCTGTCAAAAGAAGAAATATGTGGGATGGGGATAGGCTTTCCAGGTCCATTAAATGCGGAGACAGGTACAATCTTCAATCCTCCTAATCTGGATGGTTGGGATTGTGTGCCATTAAGAGGTATGCTCGAAAAAGAGTTAGGAGTGCCTGTTGCGATCGAGAATGATGCAAATGCGGCAGCACTTGGAGAGTGGTGGAAAGGTGCAGGGTCAGGAGTAAACAGCTTGTTTTGTATTACTCTCGGTACAGGTGTTGGAGGGGGTATAATTCTGGATGGTAATATTTGGCATGGCGCATCATCCATAGCGGGGGAAATAGGGCACACGACTGTTATAAGAGATGGGATAAAATGTACCTGTGGCAATATTGGATGTCTTGAAGCCTATGCTTGTTCAGGAGGGATTCTGAGAAGAGTAAACGATGCATTATTGAAAGGAAGAAATAATGATAGTCTGCAACCACTTACGGATCTTAAACAGGTGAGCCAGGTGATAAAGCAAGGCAATGAAACCGTCCTTAATGTAATTAAGGAAACCGGCGTTATCTTAGGCATTGCAGTAGCAAATATTGCAAACCTGTTAAATCCGGAAATGATAGTTTTGTTTGGCGGTGTAACAAATCTTGGTGAAAACCTTGTCGTATCTTTGAAGGAAGAAGTTAAAAGGAGGGCGTTCAAAAAGGCAACAGAATCTCTAAGGATTGAGTTATCACAACTGGGCGATAATAGCGGCATACTCGGTGCAGCAAAAAATATCTTTTCAAAATTGTAAAACCAGGCACACTCCTGAATTGTGCTGAGTTTTAGACTTGCATTTTGTGGTTTGTTTTATAGAAAGTGCCAGAGAGAATATACCGTTTATCCGGTTACATTAAAGACTTTGGATAATCTGGCACTTCTCTGTATGTGGCGTTTGAGATTTGTATCGGTCTCTTCGAGTCGATGGGCAAGTGTGTCAAGTATTTGTCTTGTAAAATTTATGTCTTTTGACAGATTGAATTCAAATGTTTCTTTATCCATAGAATGAAGCTTGCAATTTGTAAGGGCTATTGCTGAAGCACTTCGTTTATTTCCGGTTATCAAAGACATCTCTCCAAAAAAACTGCCCTCGTCAAGAGTTGTTAGAGTGGCCTCGGCGTCACCAACTTTTTTTACTATGTTTACCCTGCCGGAGTCAATAATATACATCTCTCTACAGCTTTCATCATCCTCTTTAAATATAATCTCCCCCTCTTTAAATAACACTTTCTTTTTCGTAAATAATAAACCTTTTGCATTCATTTTTGGAATAAACCCGCAACAGTATTAAAAAATTGAAATATTATATTTCATATGTATAAGTAGTTTTTGTCCTTAATTCATGGTTATTCTATTAATTTTACCATGGCGTGTCAACATAGATTTGCCGTATCAGTATGCTTAAACGTGGTGCTAACAGAAAGCACACTCCTTTTGTACGGATTAAATAAAACCTCTATACGTATTATTGCCTAAACTTTTCCTCTCTAAATTATTAACCATTACAAGACCTTACGATTTCATCGATCTATTATCTGCCTGGATAGTGCCGACAAAATCATTTTTCTTGACCTTAGAAATTTTATCAATATAATCGATCAGTTTCTTACCTTTGCGTTTAATAAATGTTGTTCTGTTCGTCTTACTTTAAACATATATAATAGTAATCTGTTGGTTTAATTAACAAATGATAGTGAGTTGCATAATTTGCAGAGTGTATTAGTTTATCAGAGTGTATAATTGAAAAGGAGGGGAAATATTATGGCATTGGATCCCACTAAACATGCGGATTGGGAGATAGCAGAAGATTCTGAGGCCGGGATGAAGACCGTTTATCAGTTAGCTGACCAGCTAGGTATAGAGAAAGATGAGCTACTTCCTCACGGGCATTATGTAGCAAAAATTGACTTTAACAAGGCTATTAAGCGGCTTGGGAGTAAACCGGATGGAAAATATGTAGATGTGACTGCAATCACACCAACTCCTCTAGGTGAAGGAAAATCTACTACAACTATGGGCTTGGTACAGGGCCTTGGGAAAAGAGACAAAAATGTTGTTGGCGCCATTCGTCAGCCATCTGGTGGGCCTACCATGAATATTAAAGGATCTGCTGCAGGCGGTGGACTTTCTCAATGCATACCGTTGACTCCTTTCTCGCTGGGATTGACAGGAGATATAAATGCAATAATGAATGCACACAATCTGGGTATGGTAGCACTTACATCTAGAATACAGCATGAGTATAACTACAACGACGAACAACTTGCTAAAAGGAATCTGAAACGTCTGAATATTGATTCCAATAATATTAATTTCAAGTGGATTATAGATTTTTGTGCCCAGTCGCTTCGGGAGATCACTATCGGTATAGGTGGCAAAATGGATGGGTTCATGATGCAGTCTGGGTTTGCTATTGCCGTCTCTTCTGAGATTATGGCGATACTATCAGTTGCAAAAGACTTAAAGGATATGCGTGAGCGGATGGGTAAAATTGTGCTTGCCTATGATAAATCCGGTAAACCTGTGACAACTGCCGATATAGAGGTTGATGGAGCTATGACTGCGTGGATGGTAGAAGCGATTAATCCGAACCTGATGCAGACTATTGAGGGGCAGCCGGTATTGGTTCATGCCGGACCTTTTGCGAATATTGCCATTGGTCAATCCTCTATCATTGCAGATAGATTGGGATTGAAGTTGGGTGATTATAATGTAACCGAATCCGGTTTTGGAGCAGATATAGGATTTGAAAAATTCTGGAACCTGAAATGTCGTTTCTCAGGAAACAAACCTAATGCGGCCGTTTTGGTTGCCACTATCAGGGCGCTTAAGTGCCATGGTGGCGCTCCAATTCCTATTCCCGGACATCCTTTGGATCCAGTTTACAAGGAAGAGAATGTTGAATGGGCTGTTAAAGGTGCGGAAACGAATCTGCTTCATCTTATTAATGTGGTAAAAAAGGCTGGTATCAACCCTGTAGTTTGTATAAATCATTTCTATACAGATACGGATGATGAGGTAAAAGCAGTACGAAAAGTGGTAGAAGATGCCGGGGCCCGTGTTGCTCTTTCCAAACATTGGGAAAAAGGTGGTGAAGGAGCGCTGGAACTGGCTGATGCCGTGATTGATGCATGTAACGAAGAGGCCAACTTCAAGTTCCTCTATGAGTTGGAGACCCCATTAAGAGAGCGTATAAATATGATTGCGACAGAGGTTTACGGTGCTGACGGAGTCGATTATGCTCCTGCTGCTCTGGCAAAGATCAAGGCGATGGAAGTTGATCCGGAAGTCTCCAAGCTGGGAATATGTATGGCTAAGACGCATCTTTCACTTTCGGATAATCCAATGCTCAAGGGTGCTCCGAAGGATTGGAGATTGAATATTCAAGAGGTATTAACATTCAAAGGAGCCGGATTTGTAGTACCATTTGCTGGAACAGTGAAACTCATGCCGGGTACCTGCTCTGATCCTGCTTACCGACGTGTGGATGTAGACGTGGAAACAGGTAGGGTAAAGGGGCTTTTCTAGGTTTGAAGCTTAGGTATTATTAATACAAGTAGTATAAGGAAGTTGTTAATAGTAAGAGGGCTATATTTTGTTGTATACAAAATATAGCCCTTCTTGCAAAATGGCCTATAACAGTTGTACAACACTGCTGCATTACCTGGTAATTGCTTGATAGTATGTATACTGCCGCAGAAAGACGAAATGATGCCAGGCCTACCTCCAGTGCATAATAAAGTCTAAACTGACGACTCTAAACCAACAATTTTTCATTTTTTAGACTGGAGATTGTTGGTTTAGAGTCTTTGCCCCGTTATATTTAATAAAAATGATAGCAGGTTAGATTAAGGTTCGTAGCCCTTTCATATGTACCGCCTGCTACAAATTAAATCTACCAGGTTGGGTACTGGCTGGCCAAGCAATAGTGTTTTCAAGGTCGGGAATCTTTTTTTAGTTTGGAATGTTTTTAGTCTTCGGTATACTGGTAATAATGTTGGCGATGGAATACCGGAGTATTTTATGAGCAATTAGATTAGGGTGCTTTTGTACGCTCTTCGTTATGCCATGTGGCATAACTATAAATTAATTATTTTATTAGTAGGAAGGATTTATTCATATCATGGAAATATATAGTAATAGATTTACGAGAAGTATTCTGAAGTTTTCAGTAATTGGTTTGATCTTTATTCTGTCTTGTGGCAAGGTAGAGGAGCAGATAGTTGGAGATGGTGATGACACTGTTCAATGGTACACAAAGCTTGGGTTCAAAGAAGATATGAAAAAAATAAAGAGTGATACAACCCTTCTGACGCGTAGAATGGGTGAAGGTGATTGGGCCGATGCGGAGGAGTTATGCGCTAAACTGGAGAAATCTTTTGCCGCTTTAAATCTTTCTAGTGATGAAATACCGGAAGAATATTTTGAACTTCAACAGATGTTTAATGAAAATTTAGTAAAGATTGCACAAACGTGTCGGGAGAAAAATTTTGATGCAGCTGATGATAGGCTGAGAGCGTTGAAACAGTCATGTAGTTACTGTCACAGGATCCTTCGTAAGGAGCTTGACAGAATGAATATGTCCTCAGATTTTGAGGTGGCAGTGGACAGGATATATAAAGACAGGCTGCCGACCACCGTTAAATAATAATAGAGAAGAGCACCTGAAGGTATTGGTTGCCTATGCGGGGAATCGAAGTATCTTCCGGTAGATGAAAAAAGGATACTGGCCCTCAGCGTAATTTGGCGTATAAGCAGATATGCTGTTGGGTCGGTCTGTTGGTTTAGACAAACTCATAATCTGTCGTGTGCGGTGTTGCAGAACCCAATGTCTGCCGCCTTAGGGGCTCCTAGAAGAGTGTTGCAATGCCTGTGGAGTCTGGTGATTATTTGTAGTGAGGACAAAAACGAGGTTCCCTGCTTGTGTGGGTAATTTAGTATGTGCAAATATGCTGATGATATTTAGTCAGGCATATGTTGGGTGGAAAATCTTGTAACTTCGGTTGTGTGTGTGCGTATCACTGACATCGGAATCCTTAAAGCTGCTGTGGCCCCCTTGGATTCGACGGCAAAGCTATATTTAAGAGAAGAGTCGGGGAAGCTCAGCAACAAATTACTAAGGGTTGTGTTGTCGCGCCATAGCGGCCTTTCAGGGGTGAATAAGGCGGACAACTGTAGTTCTATAAGGAAAGAAGAGTGTAACAGTTCGGTAGTAAAAACTTTCGTGTCGAAATGTAACTGCTTATCTCTTTGTCCATTGGAAGCCTGCTCTTGCACCCTTTCGGCCGTATTTTTTTCGCTCTTTCATTCTACTGTCTCTAGTCAAGAGGCTCGCGCTTCTCAGGCTTTCTGTAAGTAATTCATCCGCTTTCAAAAGTGCCTTGGAGACGCCAAGCGAAATGGCCCCTGCCTGGCCGGTAGCGCCGCCTCCTCGGACGTTTATGTAAACGTCATATTGCCCTTCTGTATTTGTAGTCTTTAGTGGTATTTGGGCTTCATTCCTATCGCGATCTCTGCCAAAGTAATCATCCAGCTCTCTCTTGTTTACGATAAACTTTCCGGTACCTTTTCTAATCCTGGCTCTTGCGACAGATGTCTTGCGTCTGCCCGTACCCCATATGAATTTTGTTTCGTCAGTCATTTCGTTTCCTTATAATAATTAAATTTCCAGCGCTTTAGGCTGTTGGGCCTCGTGAGAATGCTCCGTGCCTGGATAAATCTTTAGTTTTTTAAGCATAGCTCTTCCTAGTTTTGTTTTTGGCAGCATTCTTTTTACTGCCATATTTACTATTCTATCCGGATGCTTATCCATCCACTTTTTTATAGGAATCTCCTTGAAACCTCCAGGATACCCCGAATGAGTATAATAAACTTTTTCATTTATCTTATTGCCGGTAAGTTTTATTTTCGTTGCATTGGTGACAATGACAAAATCGCCGGTATCAACATGCGGTGTGTATATTGGTTTTGTCTTTCCCTGAAGCACCATAGCAATGCGGCTCGCCATTCTTCCAAGGACTTTGTCTGTGGCATCAATAACATGCCAGTCTCTTTGTACGTCTTCTTTCTTTGCTATAAAAGTCTTAGTCATAGTATTAATGTAGGTCTCAATAAAATTGGTTTGATAAGTGTTAATTACTGTCTTTTGCTACCCAAATATTTAAACACTATCATATATCACACCGGCTTGGGCCTGTCAATGTTTTTATTTGATTTAACCAGGAAAGTTATTAAAATGGGGATTTAAAAGGAAGGGAGTGCATTTTGCGAAGAGTCGATATCTTTTTTTTGTCTCTTAGGCATCAGATATGGAGAAGGTTTCATTACTTTTTTAATAAAGAAGAGGTTACACTATCGGTAAAGAAAAGAAAAGGAGAATGTAAACGATGTGGCGGTTGCTGCAATACTTCTATGCGATGCCCTAGCCTGCTCTTCGATGAAAACGGTTTTGCAATATGCAAAAAACATGATTGCAGGCCTCTTATGTGCAAACTATACCCATTCAACAAGAGAGATCACTTTTCACATCTTAAGGATAAATGTGGGTTCTGGTATGAAGAGTAAATTCCTCAATATTATAATCCCGATTCGTACGGCTTATGTAGCTATTACAACCTGATTGGGAACTTTATTTGTGAAACTATTGTAGCAATATTTATGGCCATTGAAGAAATAGCTTTATCACATTCTTGCCTGGCCCTTTGACGTCTTGGTTAAGTTTAAAAAAAGTCAGTAGCGTCCGGTTAGTTTTTTGCACGTAAGACGTAGGGCAATCCTTCCCGCCCGTACCGAACTGGCACGTTCGGGCGGGTAGGTTTGCTTTTGTACATTAATCGCAAGGCTAAAGCCTCACCCTACGTCTCTTCAGACAGTTCGGGTATAAAAAACGGTACACGCAAAAAACTAACCGGATGCTACTGAAAAAAAGTGAGAATCCATATATACTCCTAATTCACATCGGCAACAAATCAATAGAGAGGAGATTTTGTTTGATGAAGAAGCTCAGAATGAACGTTTTTATAGTTTCAGTAATACTCTTTTTTTGTGTGAACACCTTTGGCCAAAAGCTGAAGCTTGATGTAAAGGAGCACATACTCGACAATGGAATAAAATTATTGATGTTGGAGAAACACGATGTTCCCATTGTCTCACTTCGAATCGTGTACAAGGTCGGTTCTGTAAATGAACATCCGGGGATTACAGGCGCATCTCACTTGTTTGAACATATGATGTTTAAAGGTACAGAGATTTTCGGGACTAAAGATTATGATAGCGAAAAACCCCTTCTGGCAATAGAGGAAGAACTCGTTTCTGGTATAGCTATTGAAAAGTCTAAGGGAAATGAAACCGATAATGAAAAACTTAAACAATTACAGGAGGAATTGGAAGAGGTATGGAAAAAACAGAAGGATTTGATCGTTAAAGATGAAATGTGGTCTATTTATCTCAAGAATGGCGCTACAGGACTTAATGCATCAACAGGGAATGATGCAACATATTATTACTGTAACCTGCCGGCGAACAGGCTTGAATTGTGGGCATTTATGGAGTCTGATCGTATGAAAAATCTCGTTTTGAGAGAGTTTTATTCCGAAAGGGATGTTGTGATGGAAGAGAGACGTCTTCGCACAGAAAACAGCCCATTTGGATTGCTAATAGAGCAACTAAATGCCGCCACTTATACGGCCCATCCTTATGGCTGGCCTGTTATAGGCTGGATGTCAGATATTGAAAATATGAAAAAGGCGAATGTGGCCAAATATTTTGAACAATACTATTCGCCGAATAATGCGGTTATAGTAGTTGTCGGGGACATAAATCCTGATGAAGTTGTTTCTCTTATTGAAAAGCACTTTGGCGATATTCAACGCCAGCCTCCACCGCCAGAGGTTACGACTGTAGAACCCGAGCAAAGAGGAGAGCGTAGGGTTTATGTGGAATATGATGCCAATCCCGTATTATCTATTGCTTACCATAAGCCTGCAGTTGGTCACCCCGACCAATATGTATTTGATGTTATCTCAGCGATTCTTTCAAATGGAAGAACTTCAAGGCTGTATAAAAGTCTGATAGAAGAGAAACGCATTGCCGTAATGGCCCACGCGTATGGTGGAGCATCTAAATATGCAGACACATTTATCTTCTTCTCTTCGCCACGACATCCTCATACAGCAGAAGAGGTTGAGGAAGCAATATACGAAGAGCTGGAAAATCTGAAGACAACTCCTGTGACTGGTCATGAATTGCAGAAAATTAAGAACCAATTAGAAGCCGGTTTCATAAGGAGTCTGGAGTCTGCATCAGGACTGGCAAGTGAAATATCTTCATACGAAGCAATTTCAGGATGGAGATATATTAATACGCTTGTTGAAAAAACAGTGGCTGTGACTCCGGAGGACATTATGCGTGTTGCAAAAAAATATTTTACGAAGACCAACAGAACGGTAGCAACCTTAGTGAATAATGAAAAGAAAGGAAATGGAGCAGCTCATGAAAACAAAGAAAATTGATTTTTCACTAAATCGCCTGTTTGTTTTGATTCTCATATTGGCGTGTTTCTCTACTGGGCATACAAAAAAACTTTTTGCGTACGATGAACATAGCGGGCAGGCAATTGAGCCTGTTATGACTGCGCCGCAATCTGAAGGAGCAAAGATAGTCTCTAAATTTGAATACGAACCAATTGAGTTTATTCCGCCAAAGCCTGAAAGATTGGTTTTGGACAATGGCATGGTTCTCTATCTTCTTGAAGACCATGAGTTGCCTCTATTTAATATTTCTGCCAATTTCAGGACAGGTGCCGTTTATGAGCCTGGAGAAAAAGCAGGACTTGCGAATCTGGTTGGCAGCGTAATGAGAAGAGGCGGTACAAAATCAAGAACTCCGGAACAGATGAATGAAGAGTTGGAATTTATTGCTGCATCTGTTGAGACGGGGATTAGTAGAGAATCAGGTAGCGCATCCCTCACAACAATGAAGAAGGATATTGACAAAGGTCTGGAGGTTTTTGCGGATGTTTTGATGAATCCAGCTTTTCCGGAGGATATGATCAGGAAGGAAAAAGATGAAATTCTGGAAGATATCCGAAGGGAAAATGATACTCCCGGAAAGATCATTTTCAGAGAATTTAGGAAACTAATGTATAGGGCAGATCATCCGTACAGCAGAAAAATAATAGGGGATAAAGATACCGTGGAAAATATAACCAGGGACGACATGGTTGCTTTCCATAAAAAGTACTTTTGCCCGAACAACGTTATTATGGGTATATCCGGTGATTTTGATACTCAGGAAATACTAAAAAAGTTAAAGGTAGTTTTTGCAGATTGGAAAAAGAGAGAGATAGATTTTTCGGAAGTTCCTGCAGTTGAGAAAAAATTTGAAAGGTCTGTAAACTATATCTACAAAGATGTAAACCAGGCTAGTGTGGTTTTTGGTCACATAGGCATCAACCGGTTAAATAAAGACTATTTCCCTATCAAGATAATGAACTTTATCCTTGGGGGTGGAAGCTTTACTTCAAGAATACCAAGTAAAGTCCGTTCAGACGAAGGGTTGGCATATTCGGCGTACAGTGGATTTCATACGCCAAGAGACCTTGGTTTCTTCTTCGCATCGTGCCAGACGAAGAGTGAGTCTACCGTAAAAGCAATAAACTTTGCCCTGGACGAGGTAAGGAAAATCAGGGAAGAATACGTTAATGATGATGAATTAGAGTTAGCAAAGGATACCTATATAAACCAGTTTATCTTTAAATTTACATCAAGTGCAAGCATTGTTGGTCAAATGGTGGGGATAGAATATGAAGGCTTGCCATTAGACTATCTTGATACCTATGTAGATAAAATAACGGTTGTTACCAAAGAAGATATAGCTCGTGTGGCAAAAGAGTATTTACATCCCGATGATATCAAATTACTCGTTATTGGCGATATGGAACAATTTGATAAACCGTTGTCTGAATTTGGAAAAGTAAATACTATTGAGTTGGAAAATGAACAGGAGAGTCAGGGGGAAGAAGATAAATAAGATACAAGGTAGTTTTAGAAAGTTCTGAAGAGGGCATCGCGGTTTCAGTGCCTGGCTTACCCGGTTGTCACTCTCAAGGAGCTACCGAGGAAAAGGCACTGGGAAATATTACCAGTGCCTTTTCGGAATATCTTGGATGTTGTGGCGAAATTGAGTCAAAACAAAACAATTCGTGAAGTAGAAGCAGGAGTATAGAAAAAGCATGTGACACCTCTTAGTTATTTTAACCATCCTGTAAATTTTGATCTTTCCCATGGATCGTCCATCCAGGAATTATCTGGCAAAGGAAGATCCATGGCGTCATTCACCGTCAGCCAGCCAGATGGTATATTAAATGCGGAAGTTGTCCCACGCCGGGTAATCCAGGTTATTCTTCCGTTCTTTTCGCTTGTTAATGCCACATCCAATGTCAAACGACAATCTTGAGCAACATATTCCAATACTTGCTGGTGATTTCCATCTTTCCATAGTTGAGGTGCCACTGAGCCGTCAATATCTGCAGGCTTACTAATACCAATAGATTTTGCAGCAGCATTAAGTCCTATCGCAAAACCCTTACCACAGAAAAAATGGAACATCATGTCGACATGGTTTAAAGCAAGATGACAACAGTCATCATGTCTTCTTGATTCTTCCGCCAAGATATCAAAGTCAAAACCAAGGCCATTATGAGTTGCGATTGTGTATCCCTCGTTAGTCTTATCCTGGAGGAGATCGACTAAATTGGATAAATCCTCGACTGTCATTTTCGCTGATGGCTTTCCATCCAAATTCTTAGAGTAGAAGACTTCCGCTTCATCTTGATCAGCACACCAAATTGCAGCGCAACTTATTCCTAGTGGACGGTGGTCATGTAGATCTCCAAAGTCCGGAGGGAGGATTTTGGCAGTTTCAATATCAAAACCTAAGTATTTATGAGCCATAAACTAAACCCCTAACGTTTCTTTTTGAATTTACGATTATATAAATAAACAGCGAAGATTTATGTTTTTTTAAGTCTTCGGCAAGATAGTTCATATATTTACATTCCTGTAAAACTAAACATAATTTCATGAAAAGCAACTCCACCAACGGATGGTTTTATCTGTGAGAAATGATAATTCGGTAGATCGTGTAAATACAGCGGTATGATAAATTGGTTGATAACTAAAAGCAATAGAAAAAGAGTTTAAAGATCAGGACACATAGATATTAGCAGGTGGGATCATTGCCCGTCGGGTCAAAGTGGCTTAAAAGAATGGATAAATTATTTGCAAAACTGCCGTGATTAAATAATAATGATCTTTTCTATTAGATATTTTTTGCCTGTCACTATTTTAAAACTGAATACAGAGGTTTCTCTTTACACTGTTCAAAAGTGACTAAAATGAGCTAAATTATTTTTTCTTTAAAATCAGGTTGAACTTATTATATATGAATGAAATGAACTAATAAGATAAGAAAGGAAGGAAGGAATATTTATGCTAATAGAATATATACAAGGAGCATTAGAAAAAGCTGAATATAAACGGCTTGAGGATATGACGTGGTTTGCTGAAATTCCCGGTTATGAAGGAGTCTGGGCAAACGGTGAGACAGTCGAAAAGTGCAGAAAAGAGCTAATAGGAGTGTTAGAAGAATGGCTACTGCTAAAAGTAAAAGACGGAGACTCTATCCCAATAATAGAAGGCATTGAAATGTCTATAAAAGAAGTAACAAATGCCTGATTATGTCTGACCAAATCTCAAGAAAAGAATTAATAAAGAGGTTCAGAGCCCTTGGATATTCCGGCCCGTTTTCAGGCGGGAAGCATCAGTTCATGAAAAAAGGCAAAAAGAAGATTCGCATTCCTAATCCTCATAAAAGCAATGATATACATATTAGTTTGGTTAAAGAGATATTAAGGCAAGCCGGTATAAGTAGTGATGAATGAAACAGTGTTTGACGAGATTGACACAAACGCGGAGCTTGAAATCCCGAATTATGCTGTATAAGCATGAGAAGCAGTTCCGGCTTAAAATGATAATGTTACTGTTATGTTGTGGAAACTGTTAAAAGACCAGAAATAAGATCGCTGCCTGTGGTTTTTTGGATAATTGATAAATGAAGCTTTGGCTTATACTCACGTATGAGAGGGGAACTTTGGCGATAATGATTATGCGGTCTTTATTATATTATTGTGAAGCTATTAAAGACCCAGAAATGGTTTTTTTTTAGAGAAGAACAAATGGCTGAAATATCTCTTTTTATCGATGAATATGGAGACCCGCTTGTATTAAATAAACGGGGTATGAAAATTACTGATTCAGATACAGACGGCCCAAAATCATTTTATGTTGGAATTTTAATTACACCCAATCCAGATGAAATAAAGCAATCTGTAAATAAAGCTTTTGTGAATTTAAAAAATAATATTGGAAACAATGAGGATAAACGAACAATTGAAAGGGGATACTTTCATGCTTCTTTTGATTCCCATTTAGCTAAAAGTACATTAGCTACAGAACTTTCAACATGTAATTTTTCAGTCAAAATTATTGAATATAATAAGGAAATATTTCCCACTGATAGTAATAGAGCAAAAAAACAGAAAGAATTTCATTTTCAGGCGTTGTTAACTTCACTATCACCTTTACCAAATGTTTATGAAAAAATAAACCTTATCATTGCTGAAAGATTGGGAAGTATGGAAAGTTCTGTAAGACCAAATATTATTGACAGATTAACAGATCATTATGATTTTTCCCTAATTGAAACACCTCATCTACCTTACAAAAATTTCCAGTTTAACAACATAAAAGTTGAAAAATGTATGACGAAAGAACCTGTTTTACAAGCCATTGATTTCGCTTTATGGGCTAAAAGGATCGATAATTGGCCCACAAAAATGAATATTTCATATGATGAATATATTTGCATAAAAAATAGAGGCGGATTAGCAATAGCTGAAAAAAAACGAAGATTGAGTGCGGTAGAGCAGTTAGATTTAACGAGGTGGTTAGATTCCTTAAGAAAAATGGCGCGTAATTCATAAAAAACCTAATTAGTTGTGGCTATGGCACCGCCTGATTTTCATCCAATATGGTAAAAACTTGATATTAGTTTATTGAAGGTTGTACATAGGGAGGAGATAATTAATGACAACTTTAGATCTAAAATGAATCGACCTGAATACAGGAATTCCTTGTTTTAACGAGAACGAATATGAGTTATGGCAGGAATATGCAAAAGACGTTTTCTCTGAACTTGGTAATGACAAAACAAAAATTACTGAAATGGTTCAAGATGCCTTGTCCTTATTAACTATTTCAGAACAAAATCTAGAAAACATTAAAAAACAAGAATGGTACAAAAGAATTTGGAAAACAATTACTGGTAAAAATAAAGCGTTGGCAAAGGAAAATCAGTTAAATCTATTTCGAGTGCAAAAAATAGCTGTATATATGATGAATTTAGCTATATCGAGAGATATGATACTGGCGGAAGCGATAAGAGATATACATAATAAAATAGTGAGTATACGTTATGACTTGGCGGTGTTTCAGGACACAAGCTTCCCAAAAAATGTCTGAAATCTCATTTGAAAAAATCTGGAATAACGAAGAGGATAGTGTATATGACAAATTATGAACGAGGCAATATTATACTTGTCCCATTTTCCTTTAGTAATCAGGCCACAACAAAAAAACGTCCAGCCGTTGTCATTAGCTCTAACAGCTATAACAAAAGGTTAAAGTTATACAAGTTTAAAATTTAGAGATGTTAAATGCCCTTCCTTAAAAAGAAAAATATTCTTATTACAGCCGGTTCAACTCGTGGCTATCTGGATGCCGTTCGTTACATAACCAATACCTCAACCGGGAAGCTTGGCAGCGAAATAGCATATGAGGCAATGAGTCGTGGTGCGGTTGTTACATACATATACGGTACAGATAGTCTGTTTCCTGTGATTGAAGACCATAATGAGATAAAACCTTCACAGCTTAAGTTAATCGAAATTGAAACGAATGATGATCTGGTTAAGGTTATTCGGGAAAAATTGAAGAAAAAGAGATTTGATGCCATTGTTCATGCAATGGCGGTGGCAGATTATGTGCCGGCCAAGACGAAACTAGACAAAACTCCTTCAAAAAAGAGAGAATGGTTACTTAAGTTGGTAAAAACGCCAAAGGTTATAGCCATTATCAGGGACATATGGCCGGATGCGTTTCTTGTGGGTTTTAAATTAGAGGTAAACAGGACAAAAGATGATCTGATAAAAACGGCGAAAAGCTTTTTAACAAAAAACAGGGCCGATATGATTGTGGCAAATGATTACAAAAACATATCCCGCAAACGTCATATTGCGTATATAGTTACCAGGGACAGTAATATATCTAAGCCGTTAAGAGGCAAAACAGAGATTGCAAAAAATATAATTTCCTGCCTTGAGAATACTCTCAGATAAAGTGTAATCTTGGTTTTTGTTTGACTAAAAGCGTGTTTAAAATATAATGAATCTTTTTATATTTTAAATATATACCGTTATGGCTCTGTTATAGAAAGCTTTCCGGTATTAGGGAGTTTTGGTTTAATGGAATGGGACGAAGAGGCAAGTTTAAGACTTGGGAAAATACCCATTTTTGTACAAAGGATGGCTCGCTCAAAGATTGAAAAATGTGCCAGCGAAAAGGGAAAGAGTATTGTAACCCTGGAAGACGTTGAAGACGCGAAGGCGGGTTTTATGGGTACCGGAAGTGTTAAAAGTGATAAAGGCGTTATAAATGTAGATCCGTTCTCTCTGGACTCAAAAGCGGGAGAGGATAAATTTGAAATCCTGAAAAGATCAAAAGAGTATGAAGAGGAAGATGGATATCCGGCGATGTACACTATTGAAATATGCCGTGGAGAAGATGTTGAGTGCCCATTTTTGATAGCGGGAATCAAGGGGATTCGTCAGAAAATGAGAGACTGGCTGAGAGAGATAGAGTTCAGCAAAAAGCTGATTAGCAGGATAGACGGTAAAATCTTGCCTCATCAGAGGTTGAAGATTGCGATAGCCAGTTGTCCGAATTGCTGCTCGATGCCTCAGATCAAGGATTTTGGTGTGCACGTTCGAGCGACGGTATCTGTCGATGAAGATTTTGAGTGTAATGGTTGTGGGAATTGTTTGAGGGCTTGCAAAGAAGGTGCGATCAGGATTACCGGAATGTCAAATGAACAGTCGGAAAACGGGAAAAAGGTTGTTACAATCAATTACGATCGTTGCGTGCATTGCGGCTTATGTGCAGAGGTCTGTCCTACGGGTACCATAAAGACAGATAAAAAATGCTTCCGTGTAATGATTGGTGGGAAGCTGGGCAGACATCCTCGGTTTGCGGATGATCTCACCGGTTTTGCAGATGAATCCGAAGTGCTTAAAGCCCTGGATGTATGTGTAGATGCGTTGTTGAACGAAAAGAAAGAGAAACGTTTTGGGGAACTGGTTAGAAAAATTGGTATTGAAGAATTTAAAAGAAGGTTAAATGAAAACAGAGATCCTTCACGTGAGCAGATGAGTGATAAAGAGATTGTGCATTCGGAAATGCACAATTAAGCGCTTAAGGCCAAAACGACCAGGATGTTTTGGTGGTATAGTATAAGCTATTGAAAATATTAATAATAAAACTCGAAGCACAAATATAGAAATCCGAAACAAATCAGAAATTCAAATTTCTCAATGTCAGAAACAAAAGATAGTTTGTGAGCGGAGATTATTTCCCTCCTGAATGATAGTCGGACAGGTGTTTTGAATTTCTGATTTTGATCATTTGATATTGTTTCGAGCTTCGTACTTAGAGTTTCGAATTTGAGATAAACTACTAAGTAGATTTAATATAATTTTTTGATTCCCACTTGCGGGTTGAGGTAAATAATAAAATGTCATTAAGCGAAACTGATAAAAAAATACTACAAAGGCTTCAATCAAACCTTCCGTTGACACACAGGCCGTTTCTTGACCTTGCCAATGAACTGGGTCTTGATGAGGATTTGGTACTTGAAAGAATAAAGGCTATGGTTGATGGTAAATACGTCCGTCGTCTTGCCCCTATCATAAATACCCAGGCTGTTGGAAACTCTGCGACACTTGCGGCAATGCAGGTACCGGATGAAAAAATCGATGAAGTTGCCGAGGTAATAAACGGGTATAGTGGGGTTTCTCATAATTATTTGAGAAAAGGGAAGAACAAGGAACTTCCTCTTAATATCTGGTTTACGATGTCGGCACCATCGCAGGAAGAGCTTGAAGAAAATATCAAAGAGATAGAGACTCGTACCGGTTTTGATGTCCGCATGCTTCCAACGACTAAAAAATTTAAGATAGGCGTGAAATTTAAAATATATAGAAAAGGATAATTTATGACAGAAGATTTAGATATTAAACTGATTAAATATACTCAGGAAGGTTTACCCCTGACAAAGACCCCATATAAAGACATAGCTGATGGAGTGGGTATGACTGAGGAAGAAGTTATAGACAGATTAAAGGCCCTGTTGGAAAATGGAAAGATAAGGCGCCTTGCGGCTTCTATCGCTCACAGGAAGATAGGGATAAACTCCAATGCTATGACCGTATGGAAAGTCCCTAGTGAGAAGGTGGATGCGTGCGGAAAAATCATGGCGGCCTATGAAGAGGTTACACACTGTTACGAGCGTCCTACGTTTCCCGGCTGGGAGTATAATGTATTCACCATGATTCACGGCTACACGGATGAGGAGTGTGAAAACGTTATAAACAGCATAAAAGAGAAAACTGGCATGGCCGATTATGTAATGCTGTACAGCGAAAGAGAATTCAAAAAGGTAGGGGTCAGGATTTAAGAGGAAACTAGTATGCAATTAGTTACATCTAAGATTGTTGCTGAAAAGTTGACATCATGAATTAGAACTTGCAGAGTTGGTTGATTGGGCAGAAAACATTATGATGGATGGAGATTTTGACGAAAATAACTATGATATATTACGTGATGTTGTGAGCCGGTTGGGTGTTGCTGACGTTAAAACATTTGGAATAAACTGGGAAGAGTGCGAAAAATTCCTTAATCAATTGGGTTATTCAGTGAATATTCAAGTTTGTCCGAATTGAATAAAAACCATACCTCCTATTTCGTGTTAATTTGTGTAATACGTGTCTGATCCCTCTTATTTATAATTTTCGAATTGCACAGCGAAATCGTAATTCTGGTCTTTGATTGACTGCATCACGGCCTGTAGATCATCTATCTTTTTTCCCGATACCTTGATTTTGTCTTCCTGGATTTGTGACTGTACTTTTATCTTCATTCCTTTAATGAGTTTGATGATCTCCTTTGCTTTATCCATAGGAATGCCTGCCTGAAATGTAATGATCTGCCTTATGGTATTTCCCAGGGCATTTTCGGTTTTTCCAAAATCCAGCGATTTTGTTGGGATTGCTCTCTTTACAAGTTTTTCTGTTAAGATATCTGTCAAACTTTTAAGCTTATAGTCATCATCCGCAATCAAAGTTATGGTGTCGTCTTTGTTTAAGGTGATTGTTGACTTGCTTCCTTTGAAATCGTATCTTACTGCCAGTTGTTTTTTGGCCTGATCTACCGCGTTCTTAACCTCGTGCATCTCTACTTTGCATACAATGTCAAGTGAATGTTTATCTGCCATATTAATGTCTCCCTAATTATGTACAGTGATTTTTTGTGAATAACTTGTGGTTTAGGAAATTCAAAATCGGCGGGTAACCTGCCCGCCTGTACCTATTCGGGCAGGTTACCCGACAATTATTATATTGATGCCGCATAATACAGGAAATAGAGAATTTCGTCAAGAAGGACATAATACGGTAAATATAGATTGACTTTTGCATTTATGAGTGGTACAAAATATAAAATTGTAACACGATGGGAAGGGTTGAATTATGGACGATATAGTCAGGTTCGGGGTTTCAATGGACTCCAGCCTCCTTAAACAATTTGACAAGTATATAAACCAAAAGGGCTATGCAAACAGGTCAGAAGCTATCAGGGACTTGATAAGAAGTAATCTGGTGGAGGAGGAGTGGAAGGTTGGCAAGGGGGAAACTGTTGGAACCATTACGATCATATACAACCATCACAAACGTGAACTGACAGATACCCTGACAAACATTCAACATAAATACCACGCGTCTATGATTTCTACTATGCACGTACACCTTGATTCCCATAACTGCCTGGAGGTTCTGGTTGTTAAAGGCAAGGGCAAGGAAATAAAGATAATCGCAGACAGGCTTATCGGTACAAAAGGAGTAATGCATGGAAAGTTGACAACGACTACTTTAGGTAAAGACTTTCGGTGATTTTTTTTGTGTATAAGTGCTACTAATTTTACAATTATGCTACTTTGTTTTGTTTTATGTAAATATCGAAATCAGAAGCACGAAATCCGAAACAAATCAGAAATTCGAATTTCTTAATGTCCAAAACGAAAAGATAGTTTGTAAGCTAAAATTCTTTCCTTTCTGAATGATAGTCTGGCAGATGTTTTGGACTTGTAATTTTGATCATTCGATATTGTTTCGAGTTTCGGATTTCGTGCTTCGAATTTTAATTATTAATAGCTGTACTATATCGACAAAGTTTTGTTGACGTTTGGGCTTTATACGTTTGATAGTCTGCTTGACTGAAAGGATTATAAAAGTTGCATGAAATAATCGTTATTACTATTACGGCAGCATCCATAGGCATGATCCATACAATGCTCGGACCTGACCACTATCTGCCCTTTATTGTAATGGCAAGGGCAAGGCAATGGTCTCTGGCCAGAACAACGTTTATAACCGCCATATGCGGAATGGGGCATGTGTTAAGTTCCGTTGTTTTAGGCATTATAGGAATAGCTCTAGGGGTTTCACTAAAAAAGTTAGGAGTAATAGAATCGTTCCGTGGCGGACTTGCGGCATGGTTACTTATAGCTTTCGGGCTGGGGTATTTTGCCTGGGGAGTATTTATCGCAAGAAGGAACCGGCCACACAAACACTGGCATGCGCATGGTGACGTGAGCATGCCGATTCATAAACATAAACACAAGCACAATGTAGATCAATTACACGTCCATAATGGTGAGAAGGCAAAGAACCTCACTCCATGGATACTCTTTACCATCTTTGTATTCGGCCCTTGTGAGCCTCTGATCCCGTTGCTGATATATCCTGCGGCAAAGAGCAGTACTTTTGGTCTGGTGCTGGTAATCGGTGTCTTTGGCGTAGTGACGATTGCTACGATGCTGAGTATCGTCATACTTCTTTCTCTGGGTGCAAATCTCCTACCTATGGGACGACTGGATCGGTACACTCACGCCCTGGCAGGCGCTACCATTTGCCTTTGCGGAATAACGATTCGATTTCTTGGGTTGTGATTGTTGCTGGTTGACAAATATATGTTGAGTGATATAAAATACTGAAAGACCCCAATTCCGGATGTGAAAACTTTGTGTTATAGTTAAAATATTCGCTGATTGTTGACGGCTAATTTCTAGCACAATGTCAGGGTTATAGAAATCGTATCATTTAATTTGTTCATTAGAGATGAATAGGGGCAGGTCTTAAATAATAAATATTCAAATATTTATCACAGGAGTTTTCGTAATGATTAAACTGGAAATTAATGATGACAAAAAGGGCAAAGTGATGGACGTTGTAAAGTCTGCTATTTCCGCAGAAGTAAGCAGGATGGAAATAGGTTAAAAAAAACAAACACTCAGATTGAAAAACTTGAAAAGAGATACAATACGTCTTCCGATATATTCTTAAGAGATTTTAGGGCAGAAGATTTAAAAGATGGTGACCAGGAGTATGTCCGGTGGACAGGTGAATTGAAAATAAGAGAAAGGATTATGGACGAACTCAACAAACTAAAGAATATTGAATATGTTGCTCACTGAATGTATTCTCCTGCCCTCTGTTTTAAACGCCAATATCTCCTGTATATTTTCCTTGCATATTAAAACACAATATTTTAATATGCAAGCATGATTAGGCGAAAGATAGTACAAACCTTAAAAGATTCCATTCGAAAATACCCGGTTGTCGCCCTGCTGGGCGCCAGACAAGTTGGCAAAACAACCCTGGCCAAAGTGGTTATAGGAACATTCAAGAAACCCGCCATTTATCTGGATCTGGAATTGACCTCAGATCTCAGCAAGTTAGATGAGGCACAACTTTTTTTAAGCCAATATCAAGATACTTTAGTTATTATAGACGAAATCCAAAGAAAGCCTGAACTATTTCCATTGCTGAGGGCGTTGGTCGATCAGAACAGAATGCCCGGCAGGTTTTTGATCCTTGGTTCTGCGTCGATAGACTTATTGAAACAATCTTCGGAGAGTTTAGCCGGCAGGATAAAATATTTAGAACTTTCACCTTTTCATTTAGCTGAAACAGGCGCTTCTAATTTTCAAAAACTCTGGATTAGAGGTGGATTTCCCAATAGCTTTTTAGCCAACAATGACACGGAAAGCAACGACTGGAGAGAATCTTTCATAAGCACCTATTTAGAAAGAGACCTGCCTCAACTTGGGTTTCGAGTGCCTTCTATCCAACTTAGACGTTTCTGGACAATGTTAGCCCATAATCAGGGGCAATTATGGAACGCTTCACAAATTGCAAACAGCCTTGGCGTCTCCGCTCCAACGGCTAAACATTATTTGAATATCCTTGGAGAAACATTTGTTATAAGGGAGCTTCTTCCTTTTTTTGTTAATGTGGGCAAAAGATTGGTTAAATCTCCAAAGATTTATTTTCGTGATACTGGAATTTTACACAGCTTGTTAAATATAAATTCCTTTGAAAATTTGCAATCGAATCCTATAATCGGAAATTCATGGGAAGGATTTGTGATTGAAGAAATATTAAAAATTTTACCTGACAATTTTGCGCCTTATTTTTATAGAACCAGCGCTGGGGCAGAAATTGACTTGGTCTTAACAAAATCAAACAAGGCAGAGGCCGTAATAGAAGCAAAGTATTCACTGTCTCCAAAACTGCAAAAGGGGTTTTGGCACTCAATTGACGACCTGAAACCAAAGCACAAAATAGTGGTTTATCCAGGCAATGAAACTTATCCTGCCAAAAATGGAACAATTGTTATGTCTATAAAGGACATCCCTGCCTGGATTCGGAAGAAATTACCGAAAGCATGAAATCCGGTACCAAACCTTTTATCCTGACATTTTTGAAAAGTTTTCTTCTGCCGATAAGGCAAAAATGTACAAAAAACTCAAAGTAAGGGATTCTCTTGCCCACTGTTTTTGAATTTCCTGGAAATTTGCCTTGGCCAACCAACCGTCAGAGGAATGAGAATAACTGTCTCAGTTATCCTCAAACAAATCGCTAGCGGTATGACTACAAATGAGATGCGAGAATGTAAAGTTTTTTTTCGCGTACCCTGAGAATATAAAATATTTCAATCTGATACGGTTTTCTATACAATGTGAACGTATGTAATCTGGAATTAATTATAGATGATGAACTATGAAAAAATATGACGTTGTAATAGTAGGCTCTGGCCCATCAGGTGCTGCAGCAGCAAAGGGCTTGGTAAATGAAGGGCTAAGCGTCCTGGTACTGGAAAAAAAGAGACTGCCCAGGTACAAAATATGCTCCGGTATTATATTCAAAAAATCTCAGGATATTACCGAGAAGTATTTTGGAGAGATCCCGAAGTCAGCATATGTTAGCCCTGAATATTTAAAAGGAGTCCGGTTCTGGTCTGATGATGAAAACTATAAAGATTATCCTTTCAATAAAGATGGTCTTGGCGCACCCAACATATGGCGTTCCGAGTATGACTATTGGCTTGTCAATAATTCCGGAGCGGAGATTAAAGATTGCTGTGCCTTAACAGACTTTGACGACACTGATGATTATATTCTTCTGAAGGCCCACGACAATTTAAGCAGCAATGTAATAGAGATCAAGTGTAAGTACTTGATAAGTGCGGAAGGCGGTAAGTCTCTAATCAGGGCGAAGCTTGATCCTGATTTTGAAAAAAGCTTGAAATGGTTTACCGCATACCAGAATTACTATGAGGGAAGTTCAACCCTTGATCCTGATTTTTATCATGGGTTTCTGGAACCCCAATACGGTGAAGTCTACGCGTGGTTCAGTGTTAAGAACGGCCTACAGATTTTTGGCACTGCAGCGGCAAAAGGGAAAAAGATCAAGCCATATCTCTTGAAATATACAGAGTTATTAGAAAAAAAGTTTAATCTTAAGCGTGGAAAGATTGTCAGGAAATCCGGATGTATTGGAAACAACATGTGCCCGGAAGGAAAGTTTTATCTGGGCAAAAATAATGTTCTGCTGGTAGGTGAAGCGGCTGGGTTTCTTAATGCGTTTGGTGAGGGAATTTCATGTGCATTGACTTCCGGCCTGTTTGCTGCTGATGCAATAAGCAAGAGTATTAAATCAGACGATAACGCACTTGAACTGTATACTGATTTGACAAAACGAGAGAGGAAGCAGACAACCACTTCCTGGCGATTAGGCGCGAGGCTGGCAGGCAGGGATTTAATGCCGATTTAGGCTCTTAGGGTTCGAGAAAAAATAATTTATCATTTCACAAATTGAAATTTAATGCATAGGAAATTCAAAGTCGACGGGTAACCTGCCCGACATTTTTTAACAGACATCATGAAGGCAAAAAAATTTGCCAAAGACTTAACTTGTTAACCCCATGTTTGGCCCCTGGCCTGTTCAGGCTGTTTAATAATAATGGATGCATATCATATAATCGTTTTGGCGGTTTCGTTGCTGATCATACTCAGTGGTCTTGTGGGAATAGTACTACCTATTATTCCAAGTACACCACTGATATGGATAGGTGTTTTTATATATGCCACTTGCGATAAATTTGAGACTATAGGATGGTCTCTTCTCCTGATCTTCGCTATCTTAACAATCGTTTCTCTTGTCCTTGACTACCTTGGAGGTGTTATCGGTGCAAAAAAATATGGAGCGACAAGATGGGGCTTGATTGGATCCGTAATCGGTGGTATCGGCGGATTTTTTATGGGCGGAATAATTGGACTGATTTTCGGCCCGTTTTTTGGCGCAGTACTCTTTGAACTAATCTTTGGTAAGGATTTCAGGAGTTCACTCAAATCCGGGATGGGAACCCTGGTAGGCTTTCTTGGCGGTGCAATAGCAAAACTGGTCATTGGTGTCATTATAATAGGCATTTTTATCTGGAAGGTATTTTAAATGGAAGAAAAGAAGCTTGTTGAAAGAAATATTGAGGTTTTAGACGATGTGATGGTCCGGGTATTAAAGGGCAAGACACCACAGGAGAGGATTATGATTACGTTTGATATGTGGAGTTCCGCAAAGAAGCAGTTAACAAACTTTTTACATTCTCTACATTCTGAATGGAGTGAAAAAGAAATCCAAGAGGAAGTAGCGAGAAGATTATCTCATGGAATTGTATGATTTACTTAAATACTTAATAAACGCTTTTGAAAATCTCGGCATCCAATATTTTATAACAGGGTCTATGGGATCCATATATTACGGTGAACCAAGGTTTACTAATGATATTGATGTAGTGGTAGATATTGATGAGCGTTATGTTCCGGGATTGATAAGTTCTTTTCCTGAAGACGAATATTATATAAGTGAAGATGCCATTTACGATGCAATCAGGCATAAGCGTCAGTTTAATATTATACACCCATCATCCGGATTAAAGATCGACGTAATTGTTTCCAAAAAAGATGATTTTGACAATAGCCGATTTGCTCGGAGACACAGGATTTCACCTATTGAAAATACGGAAGCAAATCTCTCTTCACCTGAGGATGTGATAATCATGAAGATGAAGTTTTACAAGGAAGGAGAATCAGAGAAACATATTCGGGATATAACAGGTATGCTCAAAGTATCTGAAGACATAATTGATAGAAAGTATATTGAAGATTGGGCGAGTCGACTGGAACTACTGGATATTTGGGAAGCAATCATCAATAAGTTATGATTCTACATAGAGAACTGGATATAGGAGAGCTTTCTCTCTGCCCTTATCTGCCGGACAGAAAAAAACGGATCAGATACTTTCTTGCAAGCGAGCTTGACGAATCTGAAATTTCATTTTTGCTTGCAAAAGGCTGGAGAAAGTTTGGAATATACTTTTTTCAACCTTCCTGTCCGGACTGTAGCGAGTGTGTTCCTGTTCGGGTTATATCTGATGAATTTAAGCCATCCAAAAGCCAGAGACGAAATTTAAAAAAGAACAGGCATATCGACGTAGTTTTCGGCCCGCTTAAATTCAGTGATAGGGCCTTTGAAATTTACAAGGATCATTCAAACCAGCGCTTCTCACAGGAATGTAATCTGGAAGAGTTCATTACCAGCTTCTTCTCACCCTCCGCCCCGAGTCTTCAGTCAGAATACTATCTTGATGGAGAGCTAATTGGTCTGGGCTTCCTGGATAAAGGTAAGGATTGCCTGAGCAGTGTCTATTTCATCTATGACACAAAATTTTCATATCTGGGACTGGGAACTTTCAGCATTTTAAGGGAGATAGAACAGACACGATCTCTTGGATTGAAATACTATTGCCTGGGTTATTACGTTCAAGAGTGCCAGAGAATGGCGTATAAGGATAATTTCAGACCGAAAGAACACTATAACTGGCTAGAGGACAAGTGGGAGGTTACATAGAGGAACTCTCATACTCTAGCATTCAAGGGGTGGATCTCTTTCCCCTCGATTCTAAATGGGTAAAAGCAGATAATTTGTCTCGTTTATTCAAGGATAGTCAATAGAAAGGAAGCGTAACAGTGGTTATTAATACAGATATCATTAAAAAGTTAATCTTGCCCTTGATCGTAGCAGCAGTACTTACCGGCTGCGCTGGAACAGGTAAAATTTCTGAACCCCCATATATTAGCCTGTCAAATATTAACCTGCTTAATATGGGTGTATTTGAGCAGCGCTATCGTATTACAATGCGTATTCAGAATCCCAACGACGTTATTATTCCTATCGATGGAATGAGTTACCGGATATTTATTAACGAACAAGATTTTGCACGTGGTGTAAGTGACAAACCAGTTACAATTCCGGAATTCGGAGAGAAAGTCATTGAAATAGACGCAGCCAGTGATTTGACCAGTGTGCTAAGACAGTTTCAGAAATTGATGTCAGGCGGCACGAAGAAAGTAAGTTATCGTCTGATCGGCAAGGCTAAATTGGCAAATCGAATGCGCAAGCTTCCGTTTGAATATAAAGGCGAACTTGACCTTAATCTGAAAAACGAAAATGGAAGCGGCTTTTTTTTGAGTAACCCATATTCTCCTTAATAACTTTCTCGCACAGTTAAATGACAGAGCAGACGGAATTCGATCAAAAGTTAATGACTTAACCGTGAAATTGGGATATCAAGAGCTACACGACAGCATCGAACAACCCGCTCGATGACGCGCCCAGTCAGGACGTTTTTCAGCATACTCTTCTTTATCGGGTTGTTCATCGTAAGGACGACGTAGCAACTCCAGTAATTCGTTAACCATAGAATTGTCACCCTGCTCTACCTTGTCGATTGCAAGTTGGGCCAGGTAGTTTCGCAATACATACTTTGGGTTGACAGCGTCCATCCGCTTACGTCGTATATCGTTTAACGTACCGTCTTTGCGTATACGTGCTTTGTAGCAGCGTATCCAATTGCCGATACGCGCTACATTATCATTAGTTAGACAGTAATTTTTTGAGAAACAATAGGCATTTTTGTTATCACTAATTCTGACAAGTTTAATTTTTTACTAGCATTATCAATATCAAGACCAACAATATTGCCTTCTGAATCATAGTCTACAACAACGCCCTCTGAAATTTCCTGGCTTTCTGTGCTAACTTTTTCTGATAAATCAATATACAGAGAATCTGTATCTGGGTAGTAGTTCAATTTCATGTTTTAAATCTCCTATCTGGAAATGCATTGTGTATAGTTATTTTGTCTTCAAGCGTTACCACACGAATTATTCGATCTCCAAATTCGGAACATGTTCCCCAAAATCTATACCGATTATGCTCTTGTTTTTCAGTCCTAATTGGGTTCTCAATAACTTGTATACACCATTTCTTTTTAATATATGGCCGTTTTCGCAGGACTTCATTCTCAAAATAGTTTGTAAACTTATATTGGGACATAACTGTGCTAATTTAGCATACAACCGTTTTGCTCCTCATTGTCTTTGTCGCCACTAACGTCTAATGTGAGCAACCCCGTATGGCAAACAAAATAATAGATAAAAACAAGATAAACAAAGTGCCTGAAAATAATCGAATCACAAATGGCGGAGGGGTTGGTTCCACAGATTTTAGAATTTGGTTGAAACATTTTTAGTTAATACACTTCATCAAATCTTTTACTGTGCCACCGGTAACGTTTCCTGATTGTTTGTACAATAAAGTCTTGCTCATCCAAAGGGAGAGAAGAAACATTTTGGAGTATATCATTTATTACTGATTCCTTCATAATCAAAAACCCTTTCATTACAGTATCTCATAGTTATTTGACATTTAATCATTACTATTTCTATTAGCTTTGTCAATATTTGTCAACAATAAATACATGTTTACACCACTAATCACTGATCAAGGTGACCCCGTGCATGACCCATCTGTAAGTATACATTTAATGCCCTTCGGGCAGACTAAAATCGCCAATAAGAGGCGCCTCCTATCGCAAACAGACGTCTCAACCCTTGCATCATCAAGGCTAAAGCCTCTTTTGGTTTAATTTCTTAAGCCAACGACCCTGAAGACAATACATTTCTGACACAATACCTTGGCTGCCAAGCTCTTTTAAATCACTTTGTTTTAAACCATGTTCTTCCATCAAGTACTTTAAACAACCTATCGGCTCTCCCTCCGGTTCAGGAATGTTTCTATCCTCATAATCCTTAATTAAAGTCCCCAGGGTATCTATTAATGATTCTATTGATGAATTTTCCGTTTCGCTAACTTCATCTATCAGTTTATTTAATAGCTTTACAACTTTTTTATCGTGGGCTTTCGTATTTATGGTTGATACCACTTTAGATACGGTGGGCCATACTTTTATCGTTTCTTATCATAAACAATATATGTTACAAGTCTATATTTATTGCCGCCAATATTGAAAACTGTTAGTCTGTCTAGCTGGATCTAACATGTTTTCGTGAAAAGTAGTCTTTCGACAAGCTTATCACTACGCCGCTCAATGCAATAATGGCGATGAGGTTTGGTATTGCCATCAGGCCCAGTGTGATATCAGAAAAATTCCAGACAAACTCCAACCGCACCATTGCGCCCACAAAAAGAGCTACTACATAAACACAGCGGTAAGGCATGATTGCTCTACTGCCAAACAGGTATTCTGCACAACGGTCTCCGTAATACGACCAGCTTATGGCAGTAGAAATGGCAAAGAGTATCAATCCTGCTGCAACTATAACACCTCCATAATATGGAATTCCTGCGTTGAAAGCATTTTTAGTTAAAACTGATGAATCTGCGTTACCAGTCCACTCTCCTGAAATAATGATTACCAGTGCGGTCATGGTACAGATCACCAAGGTGTCAATTAATGGGCCCATCATCGCCACAAGTCCTTCACGTACAGGTTCTTTTGTTTTTGCTGCAGCATGGGCGATAGGAGCGCTTCCAAGCCCCGCTTCATTAGAGAACGCTGCTCTCCTGACTCCCCACGTTATCATATACAATACCGCAGCTCCGGCAAAACCACCGGTTGCGGCTGTTGGCGTAAATGCATGTTTGAAGATAAGATAAAACGAGTCTACTATTTTGTCATAGTTCCAGAAAATTATAAAAAGAGCCCCCGCAATATATATTGAAGACATAACGGGCACAAGCTTACTTGCAACCTTACCAATCCTCTTAATACCTCCAATAATTACCATGCCCACTGTTACTGAAATTAGTACTCCAAGAATTGCTTTCAACAAAAGTTTCTCAGGTACAACAGTAGATATTCTACCGTTACTTAGCTTATTGACTCTGCCATCGTCATTTACAAAACCAAGATTCTTTATAAGTTTACCGCCATCTTTAGATGCGAGCGTGAACTCTTGCGTACCATCAGTTAAATCGGTAACCTCAATACTGTTTCTATCAATAGCTATTTCTGCCTTGACGAAATGGGACACGTTTTTAGGATGATAATTTATGATATCTAAAAAACCACCAACCGTTCTAGTTTGGGTGATATCAATTTTGAGTGTCTCCCCACTGCTTGTTTTTATGGTAAACTCTGCATCCTTTGACGTGTTGGACTTTGTTATATTGTTCAGCTTGGACAACGGGGTATCTTTGTGGAATTTTTGTGTAGCAAATTGATCGGTAAAGGCGATGACCATCGAATTAGACTGGACCATGTTGCCACCGCCAAACGTAGCGATAAGGCCGCAACTGGCAAAGGCTATGGCCAGCCATTTGAACCTTTTACCCATTCCCTTTTCAATATAATACATTGGCCCGCCGCTTACAGAGCCATCACTGTGAATGACACGGTATTTTAATGCAAGAGTACATTCCGCATATTTAGTAACCATGCCGAAGAGCGCGGCTATCCACATCCAGAAAATGGCTCCCGGACCACCGGCGTGCAAGGCGATTGCTACACCGGCAATGTTGCCAACACCAACGGTTGCTGAAAGGGCAGCGCAGAGCGCCTGAAAGTGGGTAATCTCTCCCGGGTCATCGGGGTTATCATATTTACCTCTGGCAACTGCGATACCATGACCAATCCTCCTGAATTGCGGGAAAATTAATCTTATACTGAAATAGACACCGGAACCAACAAGCAGGATGACCAGCGGCATACTCCAGATATAGCCCGCAATCTTTCCCAGGAATATCGTTACTCCGTCCAGCGCTGAAATATTCATGAGTGGCAAATTAACGTTCAATCCATCCGCCTCCGATAACGATATCTTCATTATAAAATACGGCAGCTTGTCCCGGTGTTATGGCGCGTTCAGGTTGCTTAAACTCAACTCTGACACGATTCTGTCCCATCGGGTAAATTACGGCAGGGGCCTCGTCATGCTTGTACCTGATTTTTACCGATGCAGACAGCTCCTTTTCCAGCTTTTCGATTGCAATCCAGTTCACTTTATCTACCGTGAATGTATCTTTCAAAAGTTTTTCCGCAACCCCAACGGTAACGGTATTTACTGTGGGATCGATATCAACTACATACCTTGGCTCGCCAAATGCCATTCCCAACCCCTTTCTCTGTCCAATGGTAAAATTGTGAATGCCATCATGTGTGCCCAGAGTGTTATCGTTTGTATCTTTTAGTACGCCGCTACCAATTTCTGCACCTACCTTTTCAACAATTAAATCACTGTAACTCTTACCGGTAACAAAACAGATATCCTGGCTTTCAGGTTTATCTTTGGTCTTGAGATTTACGTTAGAAGCCTTTTTACGAACCTCATTTTTAGTCATGTTTCCGAGTGGAAACAAGGCCCTGGACAATTGATGCTGATCAAGTGAGAAGAGGACATAAGACTGATCTTTTTTATCATCAACTCCTTTTTTTAAAACATATCGACCATTAAGTCGGTCTATTCTGGCAAAGTGACCTGTAGCTACGTAATCGGCCTTAAGGTAATCCGCAAACCTGAGCAATTTGCCAAACTTGAGCTCCTGATTGCAGATTATGCAGGGATTAGGGGTTCTCCCTTTCAAATACTCATCACAAAAATACTCAATAATGCGATTAAACTCGTCTTCAAAGTTAAGAACATAAAAGGGGATACCAAGAAATGATGCCACATTTCTGGCATCTCTGGCATCTTCGGCACTACAGCACGTTGCAGTTTTCCTGTCAGGTGACGGTGCTGTTGTGGTACTTCCAAGACGCATGAACAAACCTATTACGTCGTACCCCTGTTCAATTAAAAAATGAGCGGCGACGCTGCTGTCAACGCCACCGCTCATTGCAATCACGACTCTCTTTTTCATTGTTCTTTAATGTAAATATGGGGTTCTTATATTTTAAAAGGAATTGGAGTGAAGCAGAGAAAAAATATTACCAACATTAACACTCCTATACATTTACGCTTAAAATCGAGTGGTGTAAATGGATCTGCTGGTGGAGGATGCTTAAATCCAAACAACAATAGCAGTATGGCAATAAGGATCCAGCCTCTAAAAACAAATATTGCAAAAAGACAAAATATTCCTATACCCACTTTATATACGATAGTGCTATGTTTTCCCAATAAGGCATAAATAACATGGCCACCGTCAAGCTGTCCGATAGGCATCAGATTAAGTGCAGTAACAAAAAATCCTGCCCACCCTGCAAAAGCAATTGGATTTAAGATAATATCAAAACCCTCAGTTACCTCACTTACCATCATTTTTGAGAAAAACGAGAAGAGTATGGGTTCTCCCAATCCTAAATAACTAGTTGCATCCTTCGGTATAGGTTGGACTTCTGAGAAATGTAGCCCAATTAGAGTGATCGGAACTGCGAAAATCATACCTCCTATTGGGCCTGCAACTCCAATATCAAATAAAGCGCGTTTGCTGGGAATACGTCCTTTCATCTTGATAACAGCGCCAAGAGTGCCAAAAAAAGAGGGAAATGGAAGAAAGTATGGCCATGATGCATCAACATGATACTTTTTGCACATAATAAAATGCCCCATTTCATGTGCAAACAATATTATCATTATACAAATGGCATAACCGGGGCCATTCATTATATAAGTGGTGAAAAACGTTGCAATGAAGAGGAGGATATTAATCCTGGGTATACCAGAAAAAGATGGCGTAGAAAGGAATTTCCTTATAGCGCCCCAGGCGATTTTGACATTGTTTCTGAATGAGGCTTTTTTATCCATTATCAGACAAAGAAATTAATTATTATAATTCAGTTATTATTTGCGATAAACTCAGGCCAATTATAACTTTACATAAAAATGTTGTCAAGGCAAAATGGAATACGGGATTTACAGCAACCAAGCCATTGAAGTTATGAATTATGGTTACCTGGCAATAATATTGATTGTTAGGTGTGCCATGCTACAATAGCGCCGTGACACAATAGTGTGCCATGGCACACTATTGTCGGGTTGTCGAAAAGTATGATTAGTAAAGACGGGTTTTGGCAATACGGCGTAAGTCGTTGTGAGTTAGGGGCCTAGGTTGGTAAGTAGGGAAACTGGGCAAATTAATCTGTTTTTAGTTTTTTTTGGCATAATATTTGTGATGATACATGGGCTTTGGCTATAAATAATATGCATCCATAATTTAGAATTGAAACATATTTCATTGGGTCTTTCGGATATAATTTGATCATCTCATAAATTGTAATTTATTAACTCATGTTTTGTTCTGTCTCAAAAAAGCGGGGTTTTAAAAGCTGGTTAGAAGAGGGAAATGACAATGGAAAAAATACTCATAATAGATGATGAAGAAAACATTAGGCTTACGTTAGAAGATTTTTTTTCAGGCGAAGGATACGAGGTTGTTACCGCAGAAGGTTACGATGGCGCTCTTAAAATGATTGACGTATCTAGTTTTGATTTAATCCTGACAGATATTAACCTGAATGGTAAATCAGGTATTGATATCTTGAAAGAGGTTAGGGTAAAAAAGCTTAATTGTCCGGTTGTTATGATCACGGCATCGCCAGATCTTGATACCGCTTCCGATGCGCTTAGATTGGGGGCTTTTGACTATGTTTCTAAGCCCGTCCAACTGGATCGGTTAATGCATATAACAAAGACTGCAATGAAACAAAAAGAGTTGGCAAACGAAAAGGAAAAGTACCGTTTAAACCTTGAAGCTATCTTCAAAAGTGTTAAGGACTCGATTATAACGGTAGACAAAGATATGATTACTATTGAACTCAATGAAGCTGCTAAAGACATATGTCATCTGTCTCGTGATTCTGTCGGGAAACCCTTAAAATCTCTAATGACGCATTGTGATGGTAGGTGTATGGATGCTCTTGTAGAGACTGTGAATGGGAAAAAACCAATTGAAATGTATCATTTGGAATGTAGGCACAAATTATGTCCTCAGCAGGTTGTAACCGTAAATACATATCCACTCATTGACAATAAAGGGGCATTTACCGGAGCGGTCTTAGTAGTAAGAGACGAAACTCATCTAGCGGATCTTGAGAGGGAAATGAGAGAACGTCAGCGTCTGCATAACATTATTGGTAAAAGTAAAAAGATGCAGACGATCTACTCTTATATAGAAGATCTTGCAGATGTTCAAAGTACCGTCCTGGTTACTGGTGAAAGTGGTACAGGCAAGGAACTGGTAGCTGAGGCATTACACTACAAAGGAGGACGTAATCACAAGCCTCTGGTTAAGGTAAATTGCTCTGCATTGTCTGACAATTTGCTTGAAAGTGAACTTTTTGGGCATATCAAAGGATCCTTTACTGGTGCTATAAAGGACAGGATCGGTAGGTTCAAGATGGCAGACGGTGGCACAATTCTTCTGGACGAAATCGGAGACATGCCACCGAAGATACAAGTGAAACTGTTGAGGGTTTTACAGGAAAAAACCTTTGAGCGTGTCGGAGAGTCGGTATCTATTAAGGTTGATGCCAGGGTAGTTGCTTGTACCAATCAAGACCTTCGTGGGAAGATAGAACGAGGTGAGTTCCGTGAGGATCTCTACTATCGTCTTAATGTGGTGGAAATATGTGTGCCTCCACTGAGAGAAAGAAAAGAAGATATTCCTTCTCTCATAAACCACTTTATAAAAAAATTCAATAATAAAATAAATAAGGATATCCTGGGTATTTCTACAGACGTCCAGAAGCTGTTTATGGATTATTTCTGGCCTGGTAATGTGAGGGAGATGGAGCATGCGCTGGAACATGCATTTATCCTGTGCCACCAGAAAACTATTACCCTTAAACATCTGCCGCCTGTTTTTGAGAACTTTTTTGCAACAAAGGCAAACCTTTTCAAAGATGTGGGAGTTGATGAGAAACTGGCAATTGTACAGGCACTTGAAAAAGCAGCTGGGAATAAAACCATGGCCGCCAAGCTGTTGGGCATTAGCAGGCGTAATATTTATAGAAAGATTAAGGATCACAAGATAGAGATGGATAACAGGTAGATAGCACCAATAATACCTGCTTTTAATAGTGTGCCGTAGCACACATTTGCTGCGTTCACTATTGTGCCATGGCACAATAGCTTTCCTGAAAATCCAACTTCACTTACCCCGCAAGTACAATGAATACGCTCTAGAGAGCATTTGTAAGTTATGTTAATTCATAGGGTTACTTTTAATCTATATTAAAAAAAGAAAATATCAAGCAGTTTGCCGCCATTGGCATATGTTTTGATATTACATGATTATACTTTCTTATAATTACAGAAGTATTTGTAAGAAATGTGAGAAGATTTTCTGGAATCGGGTAAGCTGTTTGTGTGAGATCTTGTACCCGCCTTTTTATTAGCTGCTGGTTCAATCACAGAGTATGGCAGGGAGGCCAACTTTCAAATACAGGAAGATAGCCGTTGAACCAGCAGTTAGCAATTTTTGAAGTATATCAAAAGTTATAGATGCTACAAGCATGACAATGAAGAATCTAACTTGGATGGATATAATTCCAAAGTCAAGATTCTTCCCCGCCTGTCCGGCTGGTCTCTCTTTCGAGGGGACGGTCATTGGCCAAATCCCCCAGCTTTCTCCTCTCACTCCTTTTTCAAAAGGAGGTTTATTGGGGGATTTGGTCGCTTTTCTTAAGATTGAATTGTGGTTCTTACTAAAAAGTTAACCCATGAATGAAAATAAGATCAATATCATGCTCGTCTAATACGAAGAATCCCACACCAAACCCCTCCGAATAGAGTGCTTGGTTGGAATTATCATTAAGGCATATAAGCCTGAACCTGCTAAAATAGCCCCTAAAATTCTGTTTGCAAATATATACAATATATATATAATCCCCACCATACCTTGAGTCTATTATAATTATCACCAATTCTTCACTATCTGGATTATAATTTAATTAACATTCTATCAAACCTGTACAGATTTTTTTCCAACTCATTAGAGTAAGACGTTAGTATCTGAAAAACCATTTTTTTCCAATAGAGACATTCCATGAATGAAAGGATCAATATCCTTCTTGTTGAAGACGAAGAGGCTCATGCAGATCTGATTTCCAGGTCTTTTGAATCAACCACCGTACCGGTGAGCTTGACACTTGCACGTAATCTCAATGAAGCGCGTGTCAGCATTGCAGAGTCAGTTCCTGATTTGATAATTGCCGATTATATCCTGACGGATGGTAAAGGCACCGAACTGATACCCGCTAACAGGGAAGAGCCGCCATACCCCATTGTTATTATGACCAGCCATGGAGATGAGAAGATAGCAGTAGAAGCAATAAAAGCAGGCGCTTTTGATTATATAGTCAAGTCTACAGCAGTACTGGATGACATGCCCAATATTTGTGAAAAGATTCTGCTGGAATGGAATTACACCGTCAGGCACAAGAGGGTAGAGAAGGAGTTGAGGGAAAGTGAGGCGAGATTTAAGAGCATATTGTCTTCTCTCTATGAGAGTGCCATAGTAATTTACGATCGGGACGGCAAAATAATGGCACTCTGGGGCACACCGGAGATGGATAAACGTTACGGCATACGTGCGGTTGATGCAATAGGCAGGTCAATCAGGGAGTTTGTACCACCAGATCAGGCGGAGCAGAGACTCGGAGAAATTCGCCGTGTCTTTGATGCAGGAGAGAAGATGCTTGTGGAGTATATGGTTGTTTTTCCGGGAGGTAGTTTCTGGCACGAGAGTTCACTAAGCCCAATGTGTGATGCCAATGGTAACATCACTGCTGTGGTTGGGTTTATCCGTGATATCACTGAGCGCAAGAAGGCAGAAGAACATATACGTATGTTATTACATGCTATCGAATACAGTTCTGCTACGATTGTTATTACAGATACTAAAGGTAAAATCGAATATGTAAATCCCAAATTTACTCGATTAACAGGCTATACATATGAAGAAGCGATTGGAAGTAATCCTCGTATTTTAAAATCCGGTAAAACATCACCGGAAGTATACAGAGAGTTATGGAAAACTATTAAGTCCGGCAATGAATGGCATGGGGAATTTTGTAATAAGAAAAAGAATGGTGAACTCTACTGGGAATCCGCATCTATTTCACCTGTTAAAGACAATAGAGGTGACATAATACATTATATTGCAGTTAAGGAAGATATCACTAAACACAAGAAAATGGAAGAATCGCTCTTGCAATCAGAGAAGTTAAATTCCCTTGGGACAATAACAGCAGGCGTTGCCCATGAGTTTAATAATATTCTTGCGATCATCATAGGTAGCGCAGAGGTGCTTGAGGGAGGTTTTAAAGACGATCAGGAATTAAAGAGAGGTTTGAAGGCTATTGTTAAGGCGAGTGGCGATGGGGCTGAAATAGTTAAAAGGATGCTTACATTTGCTAAGACCGAATTGAGTTCTTCCGATTACATTTTTGTTGACATAGGATACTTGATAAAACAGGCAATTGATTTTACAATGCCCAGATGGAAAAATATGGCACAGTCTGAAGGCATAAAATATCACATGAACACGGTAGGCATAACAGAAACGCCGGAAGTGTTTTGTAGTCCTACAGAGTTGAGGGAGGTGTTTGTAAATCTGATTAATAATGCCTTGGATGCAATGCCTGATGGTGGCGCTATCACCGTGGCAACACGGTGTGTCTGGAGTGATGAGTTGGGAGTTCAGAGTGAAAAGGCAAAAATCTCAGAACTAAAATCTCACTCTCCGCCGAGGCGGACGGGTGAACTCAAAGGTGATTTCATAGAAATTACCTTTGCAGATACCGGTACGGGCATACCTGAAGACGTTAAGAAGAAGATATTTGATCCATTTTTTACAACACGTAGGCCGCATGGGACCGGATTGGGTATGAGCGTTGCCTATGGCATTGTGATGAAACATGGTGGTAAAATAGAGGTGGAAAGCGAGGTGGGCGAAGGCACTATATTTAACCTGAGCATTCCAATTCGTAAAGACGTAGTACCAAGAGTGGTACCGTCTGAACCAACCCGGGAGATAACTACAAATAAACTCCACATTCTGGTGGTTGATGACAAAGAGGAAATATGTGGAATGCTAAACCGTTATCTTTCTAAATGTGGTCATACGGTACAGGCTGTTGACAACGGTGCAGAGGCTATAGAACTAAGTATGAAGGAAGACTTTGATCTCGTTATCTGTGACCTGGCCATGCCGGAGGTCACCGGATATGATGTAATAAATGCCCTGAATGGGCGGGATAAAAGGCCGAAAATCGGTATTGCTACAGGTTGGGGAGAAAAGTTAAAACCGATAGAAGCAGGGACTTTGAATGTTGACTTTGTCATCAAAAAGCCGTTTAATTTATCGGAATTAGAAAGAAAAATAAGTGATTTAGCGTCTTTGCGGTGAACTATTTTTTTTACTGCAGCTTTAGCTCACTTTAAACTTTAGGCACTTTTGATTTTTTATTTAATCTATTAATATGTTACTACAAGCCAAACCGAAGATCCTCGTAGTTGATGACGAAGAAGCCCTTAGATATACCATCGAGACATTTCTCTTGCGGGAAGGGTATGAGGTGGATGCCGCCGGTACTTACAATGAGAGCCTGGACAAGCTGTCCGGCATGGACTTTGACCTGATACTTACAGATATCATGCTGGGTACCGGAACAGGGATTGATATCTTACGGGAAGTAAAAAAGAGAAACCTGTCCTGTCCGGTAATCCTAATCACAGGTTATCCCAATATCGAAACAGCAACCGATGCCGTTAGGGAGGGTGCATACGATTATATCATCAAACCGGCGAAAAAGGAGGTTATATTAAGTAAGGTCGAAATGGCGTTACGGCACAAGGCCGTAATTGACGAAAACAGAAAGTACCAATCTAATCTTGATGCAATCTTCAGGAGTGTTAAAGATGCGATTGTTACGGTTGATGAGGAGTTAATCGTACTGGAAACCAACGATGCGGTTAAAGGCACATGTGGTTTTTCGCCTGAAGAGATCAAGGGCAAACCATTTAAAACTTTACAACTTCATTGTCGGGGAGAATGCTATGATGCTATGGTTGAGACTATCAAGACAAAAAATCCTGTTGAAATTCATCATCTGGAATGTAAACGTCGGCAGCGTCCGGACGGTGTTGTTAACGTCTCCACATTTCCACTGAGAAACCCTCAAGGAGATGCTTACGGTTGTGTAATGGTTTTGAAAGACGAGACCCGTCTGGCCGGTCTTGAGAGTGATCTGCATGAACGTGTGCAGTTTCACAATATTATAGGTTCAGACAGGAAAATGCAAAACCTCTACTCCCTGATTGAAAACCTGTCAAATGTCCAGACTACCGTACTGATATCAGGTGAAAGCGGGACGGGGACGGGGAAGGAGCTGGTAGCCGAGGCATTACATTACCATGGAGATCGCCGTGCTAACCCCCTTGTTAAGGTAAATTGTGCAGCCTTATCTGACGAACTCCTTGAAAGTGAACTTTTTGGGCACGTTAAGGGGGCTTTTACGGGAGCAATTACTGACAGGGTTGGTAGATTTCAAAAGGCTGATGGGGGTACTATTTTCCTGGATGAGATCGGAGAAATATCGAATAAGCTGCAGTTGCGTTTATTAAGAGTCCTTCAGGAAAGCGAGTTTGAGCGCGTTGGAAATTCAAGCCCTATTAAGGTAGATGTCAGGGTTGTAGCAGCCACCAACAAGGAACTACACAAGATGGTAAGGTCCGGGAACTTCCGTGAAGATCTTTTTTTCAGATTGAATGTGATGCAGTTGGTCCTCCCTCCACTCAGGGGCAGACGTAAGGACATACCAGCATTAATGGATTATTTTCTGAAAAGGTTCAATAAGAAACTTAACAAGAATATCACGGCCATATCAGAAGATGTTCAAAGGATATTTATGAGTTATCCATGGCCTGGAAATATCAGGGAACTTCAGAATACACTGGAGTTTGCAGTCGTTCTCTGCCATAACTCCACCATAACTATTAAAGACCTGCCACCGGAATTTACAGATAGTAATAAAGCTATACTTGACCCTGGCGACAAAAATGCAAATGAACGTCAGTCGATAATTCATGCATTAGAGAAAACAGGCTGGAACAAGGCAAAGGCCGCACGTCTACTCGGCATAGATCGAAAAACTATTTATACAAAGATCACAAAATATAATATTGTTGAAGGTAGAGCGTAATTAATAGAGTAAGGCACCTTGGCGAGAGGCCTCCTTTCACTCTGAACTCCGTGCTCCTGACTCTTCACTGCCCGCCTGCCCATAAGATGTGTGGAATTCCACACTTTTGTGGCACCACACTTCTGTGGAATACCACAGGCTTCCTTGAGAACAATCCAGTAGTATTTGTAAATAAACTCAGAAAAAATATATATTACAAAAAAATTAATCTGTAGTGTAGGCAATACCAATTCTCCTACACTATCTAGTTCTCCCTGAAATAAATCTTTCTTCCTTACAGAATAAGGGAGACACGGTTTTTTGAGTATGTTAAAATTGCAAGAAATTGCTTAATATTACTCAAAAACTGGAGGATTTCATGCAATCAAAACCTAGGTCTCTGCAG
>JAIQZR010000134.1 GCA_021777035.1 Candidatus Scalindua sp.
TAAATCTTCAGAAGGAGATTTCTTCGGTGCTTTAACTCCAAGAAGTGATAAGAAAATGGCACACCGAAGTCGTTCCGCAAGCAAACGATAATCGATCCACCTTCTGTGCAAGCCTATCTTATTGCCAATTATGATTCTCCACACAATTCGCGCCAGAAAAATAATTTCAACGATTAGTATCTTGTGTGAAAGATGAAAAATGGCCTGAATGGCTACTACAAAAACGGCACATGCGGCCAACAATGCTATTTCTACAGATGCCTTCTGATAACGACGTTGATATTTTAAAGCCAGATGATCAGCCTTTGCGTAATATGGTAGGAAAAACGAAAGTATCTGCTCAAACCGATCATAAAGTGATCCTTTGTCTTGAAGTGTATCAGCGCATTCATGAAAGTATTTTCTTAATGAGCCTTCAAGTGCTTCCCTGCTTAATTGAGACTTCTGTGGGCATGTCTTTTCCTTTTCATACTTTTGTCTCAAATCATGATTATCCAAGCGTATTGCCTCCAAAATCAGGAAATACATTTATAAATGTTATGTCGCAGTATATGCCAATATACAAGGCAAACAAAAATCCAAACCTGTTTCGTACGCAACCCCACCTCTCTCTGGGACAGAGAAGGGTGGGGTTGCTTACTGAAGCTGTCCTTACTTTACTTCTTCAGTATTCGCTGTACCAGTTTTTTCGTTCTTCTCTGCTTCTGCCTTTGCTTTATTCAGTAGCATAGTTCTTCTTTTTTCATTTTGGGATGCTATCTCATCATCTAGTTCACGTGTAAGTTTGCCTGGATCTATTGAAAGATCTTCATTTACACTTTCCATAGGAGTCGCCATAAATCTAGTCGTCGTCCTATTTGCCGAACACCCTGAAAAAAGCAATGCTGTCAGACACACTATCGCGACCAGGTAGAAATACTTATTAACAGATGTCATGACTCTCTCCTTAAATTTCGTTTCCAATAACCTTCTTAATATTTTCCATATTCGGCCCAACAATTACTCCTCTTTCTGTAATAATGGCTTTTATATTTGATGCAGGAGTAACGTCAAAGGCTGGATTAAATACCTTTATACCATCCGGAGCAATTTTATGCCCGGCAATACTGGTAACTTCATCCGGCCCTCTCTCTTCTATGGGGATGTCATCACCGGAAGTTATACTGAGATCAAATGTAGAAACCGGGGCCGCAACATAGAACGGTACATTATGTTCCTTTGCGATTATCGAAAGACTGTAGGTGCCAATTTTGTTCGCGGCATCGCCATTAGCCGCAATCCTGTCGGCACCAACAATTACACAGTCAATTTTTTTCGTCTTCATAGTATGAGCTGCCATATTATCACAAATCAGCGTTACATCAATACCGGCTTCCTTCAACTCCCAGGCAGTGAGCCTGGAGCCCTGTAGTAACGGACGTGTTTCATCAGCGTACACACTGATTTTTTTCCCATTATTTGATGCTGCAAACATTACCGCCAGAGCTGTTCCAAAATCTCCCGTAGCCAATCCTCCGGCATTACAGTGTGTTATTACACAACTACCATCTTCCAGGAAAGCCTCACCGTTCTCCCCTATCTTACGACATATCAATTTGTCCTCTTCAAGAATTGTCTTTGCTTCATTAAGGAGTATTTCTTTAATCTCCGGAACCGTTTTTTGGCTACTCTTCAACGCGGTCTCTTCCATACGTTTTAGGCCCCAGAATAGATTTACGGCTGTTGGCCTGGAAGAACCCAGATACGCGATAACTTCCTTCAACTCTTTAAAGAAGGATTCGAAATCCTCAGATTTGTCATTCTTAATTCCTACAACTGCTCCCATCGCCCCGGCAATACCGATAGCAGGAGCGCCTCTGACCATGAGTGTCTTTATTGCGTGATAAATACTCTCTCTATCATCACAGTAAGTATATTTCAATTCATTTGGCAAGAGTGTTTGGTCCACAATCTTTATCTTTCCATCTACTCCGCCTATCCATTCTATAGTTGGTACCGGCACTTAAATCTCCTTTTTAATGGTAGTAAGATTCTACTATTTTATCTTTTTCAATAATTTTTTAACTTTTTTGTCTTTCTGAATAACCTTCTCTGCCTGTCTCTTCTTATAATCTATAATCTTCTTTTTAAGGGCTTTGTCTGCAGTGCTCAAAATCTGAACTGCCAGGATAGCTGCATTTTTTGCGCCTGCTTTTCCTATCCCAACGGCTGCAACCGGAACACCACCCGGCATTTGTACAATAGAATAAAGGGAATCCAGCCCTCCAAGATCAGACGTCAGCATAGGCACACCAATAACTGGCACAGGAGTCATCGAAGCGATTACTCCCGCAAGATGTGCGGCACCCCCCGCTCCACCAATAATTACTTTGTAACCCTTCTTCTCTGCTGTCATCGCATACTTGTGCGCGCGTTGCGGAGATCTGTGACAAGAAACCACATCCACATCATACTTTATCTCGAATTCATCAAGAACATCTAGTGTTTCCTGCATAGTACTTAAATCAGAATCACTACCCATTACAATGCCAATTTTTTTATTCGGCATACTAACCTCCTGTAAACCCTTACTCTTCACCATACACGGGAAGAGAGTCAGGGTGTTGAATTAACATTATTATCATAAACCAATGGAACCAATTTAGAGATGAAACAGGCCAGACTCTTCGACGCAATCTTTGTCTGTTTATTAAGACGGCTTAACAGTGCCAGACTTTTAGGATTCTTCAAAACTCCCAATGCAATGCTCGCTGTCTTAATCTTGCCTTCATCAGATATTATATTGTCGTAGTCAAGTTGAAGATCGTCATCAATATCATCTGATATTGACCGTATTGCTGCAAACTCGACGCCCTTCTCGTGTGCAACTTCCGCAACGGCCGCACTCTCCATTTCAACAGCCAGGAAAGAACTTTGCTCTCCAATTTTTCTCTTTGTACTCGCCTGGCTTACGACCTTGCCCACCGTTAATAGATTGCCAAAATGAGATTTTGACTCCAGTCTATTACTAATTTGTCTCGCTAATTGTACGATCTCTTTATTGCAGACGAAATTCGATTCCAGTTGCAACTCCTCACTATCGTAATCGCCCTGTTTACTATAGCCGACACTTTCAGCGATAACCATATCACCAACATTAAGACCCGGTCGTATACCCCCTGCAACACCCGCCGAAATCAACAAATCAACTTTCGTTGATTCTAATAAACGGCTTGTCGCCTTAATAGCATTTTCCCTGCCTATGCCACCCTGGACAACCATAAGAGGCAGACCATTCATGTCACCGTGATAAAGTATCACTCCATCTACATCAGACTTATTAGAAACATTCATACATGCGACTAAGGGACGCACTTCCTGCCGTATCGCACACAAAACTGCTATCATCTTTTGTCCATAACTTTAACCATCATAGATATAATATTTGACAGACCTGCTCAATATGTTCAACAGACGGGAAACAGTACCACGATTTAATTCATGATGTACTTGTAGTGAAATTTTATAACTCGTAACTCTATCATACCATAATATTTATGTCAATTTATTTATTAAGCATTCTTGACATTCAGGCCATTATGAATTACAAAAACATACTTCTGTTCAGCTCTTAATATTCCTCCTTCCGGGAGAATGACAAATAATGTATAATACACGAATTATTAACAACTACATAATGAAGGTATAAAATAATGAGAAGTTCATTCAAACAAACATGTTCTATCACTAAATATTTATTAAAAAACAAGATTTGTTCAATCAAACGATTTCCACTTGTACTGATGCTGGAGATTACACACAACTGTAATCTTACATGCGAAGGCTGCGGCAGGATCCAGGAATTTAAGGAGACAATGGACAGGAAAATGAGTCCGGACGAATGTATGCATGCTGCTGAAGAGTGTGGAGCACCCGTGGTATCAGTTACCGGAGGAGAGCCTTTCCTTCATCCTGATCTAAATAAGATAGTAAGCGGGCTAATTGCGAAAAAACGTCATGTTTATCTCTGTACAAACGGAATAACCCTGGGTGATTCTCTAGGCAAATTTACACCAAGCCCGTATTTAAACATAAACGTACATCTGGATGGAATGGCAGAGACACATGACAGGATCGTTGGCGCTAAAGGAATATTCAAGAAGGCAACTGATTCAATCAGAAAGGCCAAACAGATGGGCTTTGCTGTATGTACAAATACAACCATTTTCAAGGACACAGATCCAAAGGAGATAGAAGAGCTATTCGCATATCTTACAAGTCTAAAAATTGATGGCCTTCTTGTCTCACCCGGATTCAGCTTTGAGGACAACTCAAACGATGTTTTCATTCAGAAGGAAGAATTTCACAGGAAGTTCAGTTTTATCTATGGACTATCAAAAAAGTACAGAACAATGAATACACCAATGTATATGCAATTCCTTATGGGTGAAAGAGACCTGGAATGCACACCATGGGGCAACCCTACGAAAAACTACCTTGGTTGGAAGGGCCCCTGCTATCTGATCACCGATGCATATTATAAGACCTTCAAAGAGTTGATGGACAGAACCGATTGGGACAAATACGGCAGAGGTAAAGATCCCCGCTGTCACAACTGCATGGTGCACTGCGGATACGAACCAACGGTCGTCCTGGAAACCGGAAAAAAGTTAAAGGACATATACGAAATGGCAAAATGGAATTTCAGCTAATGTCCTTTATGTTCATTTATGTAATCTACAAAAATTGAGTTATAAAGATAATACGATGATAAAATTCAAGAAATTACCGGAAAATATTCATGATCTGCTACCCAAAGCAAAGGTATATCTGAATGAACATCCACGCGTAATCTTTGCCTATTTATTTGGCGGGTATTCAAGGAACACACGGTCTCTTGTGAGCGACATAGATATCGCTGTGTATATTTCAGAAGACTCAGATTTATTACAGGTGAAAATAGATTTACTTGGTAAACTAATAGAAGTTCTGGAAACTGATGAAATTGACCTGGTAATATTGAATACCGCATCACTTCCGCTAGTTGCGAGGATTATAGAAAACAAGGTGATTGTCGTGGATAAAGACCCCCTTTTTAGACACGATTATGAATCATTAAACCTAAGGGAATATTTTGATTTTTCAATAAAAGAAATGGATATACTTAACAGGAGATACATGCTTGGTAGATAAAGCCCTTATACTGAGAAAGTTAAGCGAGTTGGATGAATATTCTAAACAAATTGGGGAGTTTGCAGCAACTACCGCAGAAGAGTATTGCGGAAACCGGAAGATTCAACGTATTGTAGAAAGAACATTGCAGATGATGATAGAGTCCTGTGCAGATGTTGCCAACCATATTATTTCATCCAAAGAATACCGTGTACCCAAAAGTTATGTGGATATATTCAAGATCCTACATGAAAATGATATCATAGACAGTAAAATCTTTGATAAGATGGCAAACATGGTAAAATTTAGAAACATAGTTGTTCATGATTATGATAAGATCGATGTAGCAATAGTTATTAACATATTAAAAAAACATCTTAATGACTTCAAAACTTTCAAAAATTGCGTTCTCCAAGTATTATAATGCGCATCAGCGCATCTGCCTGTCAAGCATCAGGATCTGGATAAGATAGTAAACGGATTAATTGCGAAAAAAACGTCATGTTTATCTCTGTACAAACGGAATAACCCTGGGTGATTCTCCAGGCAAATTTACACCAGGCCCGTACTTAAACATAAACGTACATCTGGATGAAATGGCAGAGACACATGACAGGATCGTTGGTGCTGAAGGAGTATTCAAGAAGGCAACTGATTCAATCAGAAAGGCCAAACGCGAAGCTTGCCATATTGTAAAAAGTGTATAGCAAGCTTCGCCGTGAACAATTACCCATTTTTTCATCAAAATAGTTAAAAAAATCTATTAAAACGCTAACTGCCAGCTACTACTTTCAGGGAGTTGTAATATCAAGCAGTTCCACTGTAAATATCAAGGTCTGATTAGGGCCAATGCTTGCCGGTCCGTTTGGTCCATAAGCCAATCTTGAAGGAATATAAAATTCATATTTGCTGCCAACATTCATAAGTTGCACACCTTCCGTCCACCCTTTGATGACTTGATTTAAACCGAACTCTGCCGGCTTATTACGTTTGTATGAGCTATCAAACTCTTTTCCGTCAATCAATGTACCACTATAATGTACTTTGACATTATCAGTCGCCTTCGGCTTAGCGCCATCTCCATTGGTTATAACTTTATACTGTAAACCGGAAGCGGTTTCCTTAACGCCAGGTTTCTTTTTATTGGCGCCTAGAAAAGCCAGGCCCTTTCTGATGTTTTCAGTACCTTTAGCCATATTTACAGCTTGTGCTTTTTCCTGTGCCTTCTTTTGAAAAGAGGCCATGCAAGAACTAATCTCCTCTTGTGTCATCGCAGGTTTGCTCCCCTTAACTACACTATTAAATCCTTGTGCAAACAGTTCTAAATTCATGTCCAAGTCGCTCTGTTTGCTAAAACTACCAATTTGAGTTCCAATAATATAGCTGACCTTTTGAGACTCAGACCATTTAGCAGATACACCTGCAGGCTTAGTATCATCTTGAGCGAAAGTAATACCCGAGTTAATAAATAACATTGCAGCTGAAAATAACATAACTTTTAATTTCATAAATAAGCTCCTAAAGTCCGTAATTTTAAATATAAAGTCTATAAAAAAAGAGCATGCATCATATCATGGTGCTAGTCTTAGTGAAATGATAATTTGGTGAATATACTTCTCTTCTTTTTCCTCGAACCTGCAAGTGTAACTAACCCTTTTCAACAATTGTAAAATAAATGTGACCATGTTGCATAACACAAGAAAATTCTATGACGAATTTTTCCGTGACTCCTGATGCACCTCCAGAATCAAAGAGAGATGAAAATGCAAACCACATATTGCTTCCTTCACCCGCAATGAGCATTCGGCAGACAGCACAGCTAACCTAACAAGGCAGGGTTCTTTCGTATTGTTACACTCTATAAAAGCGCAGGTGTTCTATCCCTTTTGTTATTCTGACCTCGTGTTTGTGAAGTAAAAGAAAACCTATTCATCTGTTTTTGTTTGATAAAAATATACAATATTCAAAGTATGTTCCTGTAGTAGAGTATCCAAGTATCCAATTAATTGTTGACAAATAATCCAGGCTTTGATAGTTTAGGTATCGCTGGGAAGACCTATAATGTGCCTTTGGTGCTTCCTTCCATCGGTTGGCAATGAGCCAGAGGAAATAGGCATTATAGGGGCCGCTTTTTTAACGCAAATACTCCGTTTCAAATCCGACCTTATCACTGTAAATACTATACCATTCAATATCACTGTTTTCATACTTTCTGAATATTCCCCAGCAAAACAGATCAACTGCCTGCAAACCAGTGCTTTCCTGAGAGGTGAGATGTAAAATGTTTAAATCGGTATTAAGTGGTAATAATGCCTCAAGTTGATTAATCAGGTATTGATTGAAATCTCTCGCCTCCTCCTTGTTTTTGCACCTATCGACTATAAGTTCAACGTTTCTTTTGCACTTTAGACAAATCTAATTTTTCCATTAAGAATCTGGCAAGGAAATTATATAACTTCTTTTTCGTTGTCTTTCTCTTCTTAAAATCAAAACCAAGATCGCCTGATTCATCGAGATAAATAAACATTCATTTCCCTATAGTCTTTTTATAAATCTCTTTTATACCAATCAAACTTATGATAACAAAAATCCATACAATCGTATCAAACCTTGAAAGCAGAAAACGCAAGCCACATATTGCCTCCTTCTTGTCCTCGGCGTCTGTTGTCCGGGAAAGTCTGAGCTAGATAAAAGAAAAAAACCAGCCACACCCGCCTAATAATCTGCCGGGCAGGTAGGCGCTCTTTATCTGCCTCCCTTTCGGGAGGATTCCAGTTCCGGACTCCTTGTAAAAACAAGGTTATTCCTCAATCCCTTAATCTGCATTTATCCTTGTTCTCTGCGCCCTGATGCGGTGAGTACATTTTTACAACTTTAGTCACTTTAGATCACTTCACACTTTAGGCACTTGTTTCTACTTCACTCACTTTCTAATTCAACAATTGCACTATCTACTGTGCTTCTCATGATATTTATATTCTCGGCTGTGGTATCAGTCGACATACGAGCCATTGCCTTGCCTGCCGCATTCATAAATGTGGTATAATGTTCATTGCTATCTGTCAACAACGGGGCAACCTGGCTAACCCAATGCGCCAGTTGCTCATGCCCTTTAGATATTTCGTCTTTAGATCCAACAAGTTTGGCCTTTTTTAATGCTTCGAGTAACTCTTTATTATTCATCCCATAATCCTCCTTCTGTTTTTGTATCTCTTTGTATCGATAACAGCTCACTATATGATCATTTGCTAACAAGCCAGGGTTTACCCAATAAACCCTTATAATTCATGTTCTTTCCATATTATTGGATCAAACTCAACTGTTCGGTCGTTGTCGGCAATCCAGACATGCCTATCCTGAATAGTGCATTGCCAATCCATGGTTCGATCTATCATTGAGGCCAAATCCTCCAGGGCTTGCGCGGGCAGACTTATTACGGACAGATTTTTAAATAGGTTAAACTTGGAGCTTTTATGTTCCCACCAAATGGCGGAGCTTCCTTCTTTATAGGTATAGATGATGACATGTTTTGAACGGGAGCATGCTTTACGCGTGCGTTTATCATCGGCTTCGCCAAGTTCAATCCACAATTCAATAGCGCCTGTTAAATCTTTTTGCCATATGGCCGGCTCATGCTTTGTATCAGTTCCTTTAGTGTTCAAGAGCCTTTCATGTGCATTTAGAGCAAGCGCCAATATGCGGGCAACTATATATATTCCCGTCTCAGGTGGCTGATGAGCTATAGTATACTTGTGTTCCTGATAATAGTTGCGGTCTAAGTCCGAAACGTTCAAGTTAAATCTCAATATATTTACTTTGATTCCCATAGTTATTATTTATTTCCTAAAAATTGCTATTCCGTATATTGGAGATTTTCGCAGAAGTTATGTGACATCAATAAGGTATTCTTCTATTAACAGGTTTTTAACTGCCCAAGGAGTGTGCTATTAAGGGCTTAATAAAAACGGATATACATTTTAGCAGAAGTAGCTGCTAAACAAGAACGTTTTCTGGCGATTTGATGAAATTTGTTTTCGGTATGTCAGTCCTGCTGGCAGTACGGCCTCGCAATGCCCAGCCTTGTTTTGAACCGGGAAGCAATAGCGAATCCACCTTCAATTGTGATCTATATATTGGCAGATTCGTCCTTCGTCCTCCCGCCCGGATGATTCGGTCGGACGGGTAATCCACCCTACAATATTTATGTCAACTTTGAAAGGCTATGCATCAAGTTAGGCCTTCGTCATAAATACGCAGGTAGGAGCCTGTCTGCGTGCACCGCACAGGCAGGCCAACTCCCGCCTGCCCGTACCGAACAGTACGTTCGCCAGCCCCCGTCCGTACCGGCACGGGCGGGCGACAGTGATTCTGGCGGGGGCGGGTTGGCGATCGAACTCACAGTCAAAAGCAATTTTGCTTTTTTATTCATTGGCATTACGTACCGTTACTTCAAAATCATCACAGAGGTTATCAACTAAGTCTTCAGTTTCCTTGAAGAAGTAATCGCCAACAGTTTGTCGGTTGAGAGCTTTGTAGCGGCGATAGATTTTTGAAAAATCCTCATAAATTTCAGCCTCAGATACATGTAAATTAATCTTTACAATCAAACGCTTGCCGTCGTTATCGCTACGTACGTAGCTAAAGAAGTTCAAAATCTTGGTTTCAAAGTCCTGGATCAATGCCCCAGTTATGGCTTCTTGCTCGTTACGTGCGGCAATAATGGCGAGAATATCAAATTGACTACCACCGTAAGGCTTTGCTCCCTCTGCAACTCCGGTGGGGTTCTTCTTCTTTTTTGTTGGTTCCTCTGCGACAACCTCGACAACACCAATTTGATTATCAAAATATACCTCGATCGGGTCTTTCACATCCTCACTACGGTGCATCATATTGTAGAGCGTATTGAACTTACGCCAGAAGAATAAAAAGCCCGGTTCACTATACTTGACATCCAGCACAATTACATATTCAATACGATTAAGGATTGTGAAATACTGCGCGGCCTTAGCTTTAGTGTCCGCAGTGTGTTCAGGATTCGCGTCGATGATATTTTAAACTTCAAAGTGTGACCAGCATAAATTCTTGTTTTAACGGTCACTGTCCCTATTATTCAATATTTGCTTAGTCACCTTTATATTCATTCTGTTTTGCCAACACATCAAAGCTCATGTTCAGCATTACGGCGTTATGTGGGATTAAGACATATTTCCAGGGTTTTCCACCGTTTTGGGTAGTAAATTCTGTTGCATGCTGACAATATTGTAATGCCGCTTGAGCTTTTTCCTGAACATCTGCCGTTTCTATATCTCCAATTTTTTTTGTTTCTACTAAATTAATAGTATCCTTTTGCTCTACTACAAAGTCTGGGCAATATCGGATTGAGTTATGTTTCCAATATATATTAAATTGACTTGAAGCCGGACGCAGCCACTTCAATACTGTAGTATCTTGCTCAAGGACAATTGCAAAATCCTTTTCTGTTTTAGAATCGAATTTATAAAGGGAGTGACACGCTTTGTTAAATCCGCTGAATACTTTACTTGGAATAGCATTCGTTGGGGTGATTGTTTCTGTGTAATGATGAATACTGTCTTTTGTGTATTTTGAGAAATTATGTTCTTCTATCCTCGTAAAAGGCTTCACAACCGGTTTTTCATAGCTTGGGGCTTTACAATAGAAGTGTTCCATTAACTGTGAATAAATGTACTGTCCAATCTCCCTTTTATGAGATTGGACAACATTCATCAGTTTGTCTTCATCTAGATATGTTTTGAATTTACCAACTGCTTGTCCTGATAATTTAAATAAGAAATCTGCCGGTTCCTTCACGAAACCATCTTTAATGGCTTTGGCTATTCGGTTCATTTTTTGTCCTTGCTCAGTTTTATTTCCATCTCTATGAGTTCCTTTTCACGTAATAGTTCAGTCTTCAATTCCTCTTCTGTCGGCAGATAAGGGATATATTTGGAAATGTATATCTGCTTTTGTCCTTCCGGTAAAGTGAACTTTACAACAGCTTTGTTTTTCTCGGCACAAAGGAGAATGCCGATAGGTTCATTTTCTCCCTCTACCATCTGGGTTCTTTTATAATAATTGACATACATCTGCATCTGTCCGATATCCTGATGGGTCAGTTTCCCTACTTTCAGGTCTATCAGTACAAAACAACGTGTGAGTCTGTTATAGAAAACAAGATCAATATAAAAATGGTCTCCATCGAGAGTTATCCTCTGCTGACGTGCGACAAAAGAAAAACCTTTTCCCAGTTCAAGCAGAAATTGCTGAAGTTTGTCTATCAATGCCTGTTCGATGTCCTTTTCCAAATACTTCTCATATTTCTCTAAACCGAGGAACTCAAGCACATAGGGGTCTTTTACAATATCTGAAGGAGCGGCAATATGGTGACCCTTTTTTGCAAGTTCGAGCACTCCTTTTTTGTCCCTGCTCAATGCAAGCCGTTCAAAAAGCAGAGAGTTTATCTGCCTCTCAAGCTCTCTTGTACTCCAATTGCTTGTAATTGCTTCTTTTATATAAAATTCACGGGCTTCCGGCTTTTCTATTTTCAACAACAACCTGTAATGTGTCCATGTCAATTCTCCACGCAGTGCGTGGAGATTCTGGAAGGAAAGATAAAATTGTCTCATGTACCAGAGATTGGTTTTGTTAAATCCCTGACCGTATTCAACCGTCAGTCTTTTAGAAAGCTCTTCGATAAGAGATGTGCCATATTCAGCCCGCTGTGTACCCGCTGTTCGTTCTCTATAATAATTTTACCTACATGCCAGTAAGCCCGCACCATCATTGTATTGACAGCTTTGAAAGATTTAGACCGCGCCTTTTCAAGGACTGTCTTTATGCTTTTATACGTCTGTTCAATCGCTGACTCGATAATCGGCGCCACAAGCGATTCTGTCAGTTTGATCTCAGTCTGGCATTTCGGACAAGTAATCATTGCCTCTGTCATATATTTCTCCTTGAAGATATCAGCAAATCAGATGGCTTACCCCTACTCAATTGGGGAGTCACTGCCTCCCCAATTTGTGGGTAAACCTTATAGAACAATCGATATCGGTTAAGCTCCCGTTTTTGAGTTCGAGGAATATCGCTCAAAGATCTGGCCAAAACCTCAATGAGCTTTTCACCATATTTTGCCCGGTCACTACCGCGAAGCTCGTATTCTACGATATAAAAACCAATAATCCAGTTACGCAAAGTCAGACTGACATTGACCGCACGACTTGCCTGAATCGACAATTCGTCATTAATATTCCGAATCGCATTGATTAGTTTATCAAAACTCAAATTATGGTGACTCGTGTTTGTCTTTTTCATAACTATTCCTCATTCCACTTCCTCAGCCTCAATAAAATCCAGTATCGGCTGAACTTTTTTGTCTTTTCAGTTCCCGTACAGACCAGTTCTGATTTGTTGCTTCTATCTCGTAAAAACTGCGTTCGTTCTCATTTTCGATCCTCTCCAAAAGAGGTAGTGAGACCATCTCAGTGAAAAGTTTTCCGTGGGTTTATGGAGCGCCGTCTTAGATTTCGCAGACACTGTCTGCGAAATCTTTGATGAATATAAAAGATAAAATCTTCGCATGTTCTCAAGGCTTCTTTGTTTCTGCCATTATTAGACAAACCTACTCCACAAGTTCAAATTTTCTTTTTAATTGATTGTGCCAGTCATATTTGAGGCGACCGTCTTTTTGCAGTCTTCCTACAACAATTCCAGGCGCTATGTTAATACGTTTTGCAAACTCAATTACTTTCTGTTTTGTAATTCGGGATGTATTAAGGATGAAATCATTATAGTCTTGTGGCTCTATGAGAAAATCAGCCGAAAAACGGTTGGCTTCGTCTTCCAGTTTGTTACCTTTCAGATCTTTTCCGTCAACAATGATTTTACTTTTCTTGTGCAGAATAACATGTCCTGCTTCATGAAAAAACGTAAACCAGAAATGGTCGTCACTTTTATGCCTCAAACTCATTATAATTACAGCATTATTATTAGAGTACCAGCAGGCAGCGCCGCTGAGATGAGTTTTCTTCAGCTCAGGCACAAATACCAGAGCTACTCCGGCATTTGCGCAAAGTTTTTTCATTTCCGGTTCAAATATATCAGGCCCTTTATGGGTAAGATGGCGGATTTTTTTCAACGAATCTCTAATCCTTCCCTTGTTAAAAACAGGAATAACCATTTGTCTGGCAGTGTTTTGCCCTATCTGCAGCCAGGCGGCAGTTGATTCCTGCGACCCCTCAAATGAAGGAGATTGTCTGAATTGCACTGATAAATGCCGGAACTGTTTTTCCCATGCCGAAATAGAACCAACACAAAAGAACTCCAACAATGATTTTACAATATTGGTTTCTGACATCCCTTCCTCTATGCAACCACGCTTAGTTAATTCTTTAATTGGAAAGCGTTTTGCCCAGGCTATTTTTTTCTGGATACCCTTTTTTTCGGCTTCCCTGGCATAGAATAATTGGTAGTTTGTATTGAGGTTCAGCCAGATAGAAGCTTTTACTCCGAGAATATGCTCAAATTTTATCGCCGATTCCGGTGTCACAGGCGCCTTACCGTTTAATATAAGACTTATCTGTTTCTTAGATAGGCCTGTCTTTTCCGAAAAATCAGATTTTGATATTCCTCGGGCATCAAGCGTTTCATCCAGAATCTCGCCGGGATGAACGGCATAGTCCGGCTCATATTGAAATTTAATATCCTTTGTCATTGGTGGTAATCCTCTACATTTATGATTAAAACGGCAGTTACTTTACTCAGGTCAATTCCCGCATCATCTTTTTGTGGCACAGGTTCATGATTCGGGGCGAAAACCAGCCGATAGGGATGCTTCAAATCAACGGCAAACTGGCCTTTTCTGTTCCCCGTTAAAGCGTGGCAGCGGTCAGGTTTTACTTTTGGAACATCATCAATGTTATTAGCCGTCTGCAAAACTGCCATTCTACGTGCAATGTGTTTTGCGTTTTCTTTCCCGTAATTCTTTACGAGTAATTTCCGTGAATTGAAAACCTTTTGGGTTTTTCTGTTTTTAAACTGGATATTCAGGTATATATTATTTTACACTTCAGGTAAAGAATAATATTATTAACAGAATAATTACACATTACCTTATAGGTTAATTTTTTCAATAACTTTTGTGATTAATTTATATTCCATCTATAAACTCTTCTTAATTAATTACCACATTATGACTCCAGCCAATTTCTCGCACTAATAGTGCGAGTTTTGTTTGTCTTAAATTGGATTTTAATTTTTAAACAAGTTCCCATTTCAATGAAAATAATTCTTTTCTTTCAATTTTTTGTTTTAAACGAGCTTCAATATCTTCTATCAGCTTATCTTTTTTATTATCCACATCATCCTGTTGTTGATATAAATTCATACGCATAGTGTTTCGTTTTTTCTCCAGTTCTTTTATATGCCGCTACGCTTTTACTTTTTCTTCCAGCTTGGGAATTTTTTTAGCTTCTGCTTTCCTGAATTTTACCTCTTTGGATAATTCTTTCAAATGTATTTCCATACTGTTTTTAACGTCTTCTGCCCATTTGTCCAATTTATCCATCTCTTCATCAAAAAAATTAGAATCACGTAATGAAATACGTTCTAAAACAGTCTTTTCTTTATTTTTATACTCCGTCTCTATTGGATCTGTCAAACTGGGTATACTACTATTATCTGCAACAGGGGATAACGATAGGGTGATAATACGGCTGGATTTTATATCCTAGTGCAATTACCTCTTTCTGGAGCTTATCAACCTGGTTGCGTTTTAAACCCTTCGGAGGTACGACAGGCCGACCGTTTTCTTCACCGACACCAATAATGATATATCCGCCACCAAGATTATGAACGTCATTAGCAAAGGCGCACATTGTATGTAACGTTTTTTCAGGGTTCCAACCCTCTTTAAATTCAAGCCGTTCCCATTCAACGGTACGCGCGTTAATTAAATCATTTATGTTGATCGGTAATTTATTCACGTTCCTCACTCTTTCGATTCATCTCTATCTCTATAAGCTGCCTTTCCCTCTGAAGCTCAGACTTCAGTTCCTCTTCTCCGAGCAGGTAAAGCATGTATTTTGATGCGAAAAGCTGCCGGGACTCTTCCAGTACTGAATATTTGACTACTGTTTCATCCTCCGCAGTACGGAGAGAATTCCTTGTGTGCTCGTAGACGGAGATTTTCCCTGTTCACCTTTTTCCTGGCTTCATCTACGATACACTTTATTTTCTCATAGAGCCATGTGCGAACGGATAACTCCTTTTGGGTCATATCCAGAGATTCCATGACCTCTTTGAGGGTTTCTCCCGGCGGAATTGCGTAGTCAGGCTCAAACATAAATTCTTTCTTTGCTTTTAACATGATTACTGTCCTATGATTTATGAGGATCAAAAATTTCTATAATTTCGATTTCGGTAACATTACGCCCTCCCCTCAATCGCTCCTTTACATTCACACCGTTGTCATTCCCGCATGATTCTAGCGGGAATCCAGTATGAGCCGGTTCATGATATTCGATAAGATTTTCTCTGTGAAGATGGGTATGCGTTCGGATATGATAAAAAACGAACACGCAAAACCTGATTGAACATTTACATTTTACCTTGACAATATTTAAATTTTTATTGACATTGGTATAATGATATAATATTAATACTTTAAGAGTATATATTAAAAGGTTCCACCCCGATAACAAGAGTTCCGGGAACTCTTCCGAAAGGATAGTCGGGGTGGTCATTCTTTGTAATCATAGTATATTGTGTTTCCATTCCTGAAAACGTCCCATTCGGCATCAACAGCCATTTTTATTAATTCATAAGATCTTGCATCCCCTCTTTCCCATTTCCTGAATATAGACCAGTTTAGATAATCAACTACTTGTAAATTCAAGTTGGATTTTGACTGATGGTGATAAATGTTATACTGCAACCCTTCTTTAACAAGCCCTGCGAGTGTTAATTTAACAGCCTTTTCCATCGCTTTTTTCTTTTTATTTAATGGCATATTGTCAGTAAAAATTATCAGGTTTTTTACCTCTTGCAGATCAACCCGTTCTCTTAAAACCCATTTCATCAGCATTCCAAAAACCTTGCTATAGAACTTCTCCTCAGAATATAATGATGGATGCGTTTTATTCTTCTGGACAATCATTGAATCAACCTTAATGTTATCGATATTGTCTTTGATAACAGATGAAACCATATCTCTCACAAATTGCTTGTCACTGGTAGCATGGAAATACTCAATATTTATACCATCTTCAATAAGATCATATTTGATATTTCTCAGTTTATTATAGGAAGGGAATGGTCTCTTTTCAGTAAGACATGAAAGTGTGAAATATTTTGTGCCTTTGGGTGAAAAATCAAAATTACCACCCTCGTCTATGAACATATAAAGAGTATTGTCTATCATGATATACCAGTTCACATTTCACATTACAACAAATACATTAATGTCGGCTTTTGCCGGAAGACTTAAAAATACAAGCCAGCTATGATAATAGGCACTTTTTCTTTTTTTGTGCCTAATCACTGATCAAGATTAGATACCAGTTTACCGCTGATCCTTTTCTATAGCGACCATTGCGTTAGTTCCAACAACCTCTTGCGTTGCCAACTGTTCTTTTGGCTTTTCGTCGGTGGGTAGTTCTTAACAAAATTGCAGACTCCACAAGCAATTTTCTTTTCCTCCGTCGCTGCCAATGCATATAGATTTGGTATGGATTTTTGAAATACATAATCTGTTTTGCTTCCGCTTATCATACTTGAGAGCACCTGTTTTGAATAGTTTTTGTCTTGGATTAATCGTTGGAAATAGAGAGCCATTCGATTGACTCCCGGATCAGGGTGATAGATTAACTCGATGAGGTTTTCCCGTAGTTCGTGCTTAGAACTGCGTGTCAGCAACATACAAGCAGCCCGTCGGACCATGGGATGTTCGTGACACAAGTATTTTTTTGAAATATTGAGAACGTAATTGGGCTGATATGGATATACGACAATTGCTTCAATAGCTTTCTGTACAACCACCCAATGTTGTTTATTTTTGAGACCGTAGGATCTAATTCGTGACGCAATGCTATTTGGGTCTTTCGGATGAAGTTTGGCAATTGTACTTAAAACCATCGCGACCTGATAGGGAAAAGGTAGTTCTTTCTTTTCGAGTAACTCAAATAATTTATTGATAGTCTCATCGTGTGTTTGTATGTCGAGTTGAGAAACGTAGGATAAAGTTTTATTGAGTATCCGTAAGTCTGGAAGATGTTTCAGTGCCACAAATGCTGCATTTTTGAGATGGGGTCGTTTGCAAGTCCCATAAAGCGTCATCAGTCTGCGGAAGAGTCTATTCTGCTTTCCATCAAGTGATGTCACGCTATCAGGCAGTCCTTTACGAAACCGAGACACAATAATAGAAAGAGGTTTTAGATGACTAGTGATTAACTTACTATCAGATACACGATCTGGACTTAATTTACGAATATTGTCAAAAGCTTTTTCTACTAACTCGCTTTCCGAGTTATTGAGTTCATATTTAAGTTTGTCACCAGAAATGATATCTGTCTTGCTACCTTGCAGGTTTAGGTGTAAAGATCGCAAAGTATCGTTGATGATAAACACTGCTTCACGAGCGTCATATTCTGACTTTGTGAATACTTTCACATCATCTACGTATCGAAACCATTTTGCATCTCGGCTTTTGCAGAATTTGTTTAGAGCTCGATCAAGTGGTACAAGATAAAGGTTTCCCAAGAATGAGCTTATCTCGTTTCCTTGTGGTATCCCCCTTTCGATTGGTGTTCCCATACTGGTCACTCTTGTCCAACCTTCAAGCACACGAAATAGTACCTGAAGAACCTTTTCCTCTTCCCGCTTGAGAAGAGACCTGATTTGATTCTCTAAAAGTCTCAAATCAACATTCTCAAAATAGGCTACAATATCTGTTTTTGTGATGTACGTATATCCTTCTTCAGTGCAAGCTTTAATAGCATCTATCTCAAAATCTGGCCATAACTCATACCACGCTTCGAACGGACTAATCAAACTGATCGTCGAACGTTTCAGGAAAGGAAACGCTATATTAGCTTCTCTAAAAAGTGAGTCACGTTTTTTGATACGTTTCTTCCAGTCAGGATGCAACCGGTATGAGTAGACTGCGTCATCCAGCCTTTTGTCGAGGTGCGGAGCCAGAAGATACACAATTGAGTGGAGTAAAGCAGACTCCTCAATTGGAAGAATGTTCCCTGGCCTCACGCTCAAACCTGTCTTCGGAATATCAACCTCAAGGAGATGGTGAGGACGATATCTGTGTGCCTGAACCTGCTCAACCAAATGTTTCAACCTATGGTCCAGGTTGAACGCGAAGTCAGCATGTCCAATAGGGTCAGTCACAAAGTTGTCCCGACTATCTGATTGGGCTAGGTACCAACCAATCCTCATTGTTTCCGGTTTGCATAACTCTCTGAATAATTGATCACTTAACATGCTAGATTTCTATACTCTTCAATAAATGAAAAAAACAATATTATTCCTTATTGTGATATTGAAAGGCCAGGCCCCTTCTTCCCAAAATTAAAGACCTGACCAAGTCCCTCTTGATCTGACCAAAGTAATTTCAAATATTCAATTTCTTTATTCATCAATAATTTCCCCAGAATATTTACCAGAAGTTAGGTAAAAAGTCTTTTTTGTTCCTCTGGAATTGTTACACTTTAGCTCATGTATTCTTGCTGTATATTATCCTTTTATCCAAAATACCTCTGCATAAGGGCGTTGAAGTGGTTGTCCATTTCGTTTAATGACGCACGCATTTTTTGTTTTGTTTGTTCGACTTGTTCAACGATTGAAGCGAATTTGTTTTGTAATTTAATCGGAGGCAATAAAACTGGCACAGAATTACAAATTGCTTTATTCATATATGGGACAGTAGTCGAGGAAGCCATCCGCAACATGTAGTCTTTCTGAAAAAACAGGCTAAACATTAAAAAAATGTTTTTAATCCGTTTCGAACAAATAAAAGCGTGTAATTGCTGATTCATTACAAACTCATTTTTTGCTATTGAAACAACACCTAAATCTCCAACGCAAGTCATAATAACACTATCTTTGGGAATTACTTTTGCCCTCACTGTAGTAATCTCCTCAGATGTAAGCCCCACATTCTTTTTGGAATTCAGTGTCCATCCTAAACATTCTAAGTCATCAGTAGTAACCCAAGGCATGCTCCCTGTAAATGATTTTGGTTTATCTCTTCCTGGAACAATACAATCACAAATATCAATAACCTTGCAAGAATTCCAACATTTCTTATTTCTCACAGGATCACCGAACATTTCAAAAAAGACAGATTTAAGATAATCATCGAGAAGATTGAGCTGTTCTTTGCGTTTCTGGCGGAGGGTGTCGGCGGTGTCAAGGGTTTGGACGATTTGTTTTTGCTTCTGTTTATCAATATTTGGAACTTTTATGTTTAAAAGATAGTCCCTTCTAATATGTGGTATTGTCGCTCCCGTACAGTTTTGTCGAATTTTATGAAATTTAGACTGTAAGCATTTACCAATGAAGGCTCCAGAGAATCGATCCTTATCTATTTCTAAACAGGCAATTGTACTACCAATAACACCCGAAAGTCCATACCCTACAGTACCAGCATTCGCTCCATCCCACGCAATTAACACATCATTCTCTGTAGCAAAAACTCCCTCTGATTTTGTGTATTTGATTTTGTTATCATTTCTCAAATCATCAATTTGAATAAAACGTTTACTTCCATCAAGATAAACATCTGAAGTATCCTCGGCTTTTCGTCCTTTTTTAATAATTACAATGTCTCCTAGCTTATATGCGCTCATCGTAATTCCTTCAAAACATGTATAGCATTACTAATTGCTTTTTCCAATTTTTCAATTTTCCTCAAAATTACTTTCGGTTTATCATACTCTGGTGGGGTGTAGTCAATCTCTTTATATCGATTGATACTCAGATCATAGTTGTTGTCGATGATTTCTCTCACCGGTACAAAGAAGTGTTTGTTCTTTCTGGATTCCCGATCGGTGTCGGGAATGACATCTGTGTCGGTATTTCTGGATCCCGGGTCTTCGCCCGGGATGACATGGGGGTGGTCCTTTTCTTCCCGGGCACGATGCACCGTGCCCCTACGGTTCCATTTTTCCACTATATCGGAAAGATCGTTCGTTTCTATCCTGTCACGCTTGTCATCCAGTGAATATCCGTCTGCCTGCATATCGTAGAACCACACACGTTCGGTTGTTCCTCCTTTAACGAATACAATAATCGCAGTGCTGACCCCGGCATATGGTTTGAATACGCCCGAAGGCATAGAAACTACACCCTGCAATTCGCAGTCTTCAATAAGCATCTTACGTAGACTTTTATGCGCGTTTGAAGAACCAAATAGGACTCCGTCCGGCACAATCACGGTCGCCCGTCCGCCGATCTTGAGTGAATTGATCATGCGGTTAACAAAAAGGAGTTCTGTTTTTGTCGTCTTGAGTGAAAGGTTTTCATTGATATCACCTTTATCTATACTACCCTTAAATGGTGGATTGGCAAGGATCACGTCAAAATGATCATCCTCATTGTACTTTTTCGAGAGCGTGTCACTGCGTTCAATATTCGGGTGGGTGATTCCATGGAGCAGAAGGTTCATTAAGCCGATACGCACCATCGTGGTATCAAAGTCGTACCCGAAAAAGGTCTTTTCCCTGAGCGCAGTCCACAGGCGTTCATCCGTAAGTTTATCGCCGAAACCGCGTTCAAAACCATCTTCGTCTTTCGTGATAAGTTTTTTGGTGGTATGGGTTGTCAGGATATATTGATAGGCTCCGAGCAGAAAACCGCCGGTGCCACAAGCTGGGTCGCCGATAGTCTCGCCAATCTTCGGGCTTACCAGTTCGCACATTAACTTAATGATATGTCTTGGAGTACGGAACTGCCCGTTTTTACCGGATTGAGAAATCTCAGATAATAAATATTCGTACATATCTCCCTGCGTGTCTTGAAATGTCTGGCCGGATTGTGTCTGTTCTTCGATCTCCGTGTAGAGTGCGTCAATAATGGTTACGGCCTCGACAAGCAGTGACGGCTTGGGAATGATGAATACTGCATCTGCCATGTATTTTGCGAACACACTCTCTTCGCCGTTTATCTGTTTGATAAATGGAAAGACTTCGGTTTGTACGTGCGTAAGCATCTCACCGCCTTCGAGCTGTTTGAAATGGCTCCAGCGAAGTGTCTGTTTATCAATTTTTTTATTGGTATGAGCTGACTGGAAAATACCGTCAAAAAGCGAGGTGTATTTCCCCCCTGTCCATTCGGCGTCTTTTTTCAGCTTTGAATCCATCTCGTCAAGCCTTCTCATAAATAGCAGGTACGATATCTGTTCAATCGCGGTTAAGGGATTCGCGATCCCTCCACTCCAGAAATTATCCCAGAGCTGATTGATTAATGATTTCATCTTTGGTGTTAACATGGTTCTCCTTTGTTACTCCTGTCCCCGCTTTCGCTGAGATAAATTCCAACAAGTGTATGGTTTTATATACTAATTTGTAGAATTCAAATTTTAATACTCAACGTTGTCCGTTCAAATTCTTACGGTTTTTATATTTATTATTGCAATGCTGTCATTCCCGCAGTCTGTTGAGCGGGAATCTAACTTGTAACGTTCATGGATACCTGCTGGAGTTTATGCCCGCGAAAGCGGGGGCAGGTATGACATTGGTGAGTCTACTCCGGCAGTAGGAGTGGCAGTAATCACTCACACTTATTATGCCATATTCTGAATAATCCATATTATCTCACCTACACTTATTAGGTTTTAACTTTGACCCTTCACCACACGCTTGTCACACCTGTGAAAACAGGTGTCCAGTTTATTCCTTGATTTCATAATATAAAACTTTCCATTCAAACTGATGCTTCACTATCAATTCTATTTTCTACGTGTGTTTTCATATCAATTCTTCTTTCGCATCCATTTGGCATTTCGTCCTTTACCGGTGCTGACAATAATGTCTTCATCACGTAACTGGCGAAGAACACGGCGCACCATATCTCTACTCGTACCCGCACACTCACGTTCAATGTCAGTTATGGAAAATGGCCCTATTTTCCGCTCAACAGCTTTTCGAATCTGTTCTGTCTTTGACCCTTTACTTGTGCGTATGCTTCCCACACGATCTTCAAACTCCTTATATGCCCTGAGAAGCACGCCCCAGAAATAAGTAACCCATGGCATAACATCGTGAGTGCCGTCATGCCATCCGGCAGAACTTTTCTCCAGGCTCTCATAGTATGTTTCGCCTGACTCCTCAAAGATACGCTCAAGACTGATATACCTTCCCACCTCGTAACCAAAGTGATACAGCAACAGTAGTGTTAAAAGCCTTGCAACACGGCCATTACCATCAGAAAATGGATGGATACATAAAAAATCCAGGATTGCAAGCGGGATAATCACAAGAGGTTCTTTTTTCTCGTGGTTTAAGGCCACATCATAATACTCAATAAGCTTTGTCATCTGTCCCGGCGTTGCTATTGCGGATGTCGGTTTAAAACGAATACGCGTAATACTCCCATCAGCATCCCTTTCAACAATCTCATTATCTCTCTTTTTCCAGAATCCACCCTCTGACGGCAAGTAGCGATATATCATGGAGTGCATCTGCAGGATTATATTTTCAGAAAAGGGTATGTGCTCAGCAGATTCATGAATAAGGTTTATGGCATCACGGTATCCTGCTATCTCCTGTTCTGAACGGTTTCGTGGTTGAGCCGATTGCAGTATTATTCCTTCAATGCGCTTAAGTGGCGCCGTGATACCTTCCAGGCGGTTTGAAGATTCGCTTGATTCAATTATAGAGACCTGTTTCAGAGTTTCTAATATTTCAGGGGTTTGGGTAAAAAACAGGGCCTGCTTTCCTTTATACTCCCCTATGGTCTTTAGGGTTGATATATCCGCTCCATCAAATGCCAACTGTTTTAAATATTTGGTTTGTAATGAATGCATAATTGCTCTTGGTTTTAGGGGGCAATATACTATATAAATAGGGTAATGTCAAGTGCATATTACCCCATTTACTAGCTTATGTACCTATTTTCTGCACAAAACCAAGGATTTCTTCGATTTCGCCTGCAGGAAAAATACCACGAATACCCTGTGGATGCAGTTGCGTAAATGGGGCTTGTATAAGATCCTTCTTTTCTACCGAACCTCGTTGAAGAATAAATGTCTTCAGGGTCAGGATGAATTGTATCTGCTTCTCGCCAAAGGTGTTGTGTTCACGCAAGAAATCATCAAAGGCAATAGATACGGTCTCAGTATAGGTAGCTATCTCCTCAAGACCTAAAATGTGCTTAATAAACTGAATGAACTTCGCGCTCTTATTATCATAAATCTCCTGCAAGATATACTCTGTTACATGAGGATAGTGCTCTTTTAAAATACCAGCCAATTCCACTATTTCCTTATCGGTCACTGCATCACCCTGGACAATTCTCTGAAGCACATGGTTTGTTTTTACAAGCTCACGAATAAAGCCTTCAACCTTACGCCGATATTTATCAACGGTCATGCGTTCATGCTGAGGCCCAAATTCAATTGTCTCTTTCACGGTGATAAGGTCCTGAATATTGAGTTTCTTCTCAGGAGTTATTTGTGTCTGCCGGTATTTCATAAGAGGCGCAAGGCGCGCAATCATCTCGTCAAGGTTATCGTCTGATGCTGTCACCCAGAAATGGGTTGACTGCACCTTCTCGATCCATTCGCGTTCACGATTAACAACATTCACGGTCAGTGGCAATTCGCCGACCTTTTCAACGATGACCTCTTTCAGAATCTCGAATATTTCATCATCTCCGGACAATCGTGCTGTCTGGGCTTCAATTCCATCAAGTTCAAAACGCATGGCTTTAAAGTCTGCATCCGATAGCACACGCATAAGCGGGCTGATATACATGCGTAGATAATCAAGTTTCTCGTCTGTTACATTTATCCAGAAACTGTCATCCGTTACCTTTTCCAGACACTGTTGATTATCTAAAATGACAACAGAGTTCCCCGGTAATGCAGCAATGTCTTCTCTGATTGTACGAACAGTCTTCTGCTCAATCGCTTCATTCTTTTTCTGTTGAGAAACAAGTAATTTATCAAGCCGAGCTTCAAAAAGCCTAACGGGAAGCGGACGTGTTCCTCCCTGCTCTCTTCCTCTCGGTGTCATTTGAAAATATTCAAAATTCTCCCAGCAGTCTATTATCAAGAACTTATCTTTTTCCGTACACCACGGTTTTATTTTAGCCAGATCAAGCACACGCGTACCACGCCCAATCATCTGCCAGAATTTCGTGTAAGAGAATATCGGCTTGGCAAAGACAAGGTTTACAAGTTCAAGAATATCTATACCGGTATCCAACATATCTACGCTAATGGCAATACGTGGCATGTCTTTGGTTTTAAAACGATCAAGAATACCACCTTTGCCATGAACGCCTTTAACATCAGAGATAATGACTTCCGCAAGCTGCCCCTTGTATTCAGGATAAAGGGCATTAAAAACTTCGCACAACCGGTAAGCGTGCTTTTTAGAGATGGCAAAAAATATCGTTTTCCCGGGCAACACACCGTTTGGGTCTTTTATGCACTCCTCCATAAACTCACGTACAATGACCGCATTTGTCCCTTTATTGGTGACTTTCTTTTCGAGTTCCGTCCCTTCAAAATTGAATTCATCCGGATCTTCACCATCCCGAATCAGCCTGTTCTTTTCCGCTTCAGCTATAGTTTCGCTGTTAATTCCTTCCTGCTGGAATTTAGTGCGTAATTTTAGAACTTCAAAGTCAGATAAATACGGTGGGATATTGTTAATAGCTTCTTCATAAGAATAGGCAAATGTCGGTAAGCCATCTTCACAATCGAATAATTGGAATGTGTTGTGTTCTATAGCGTCCTTAGGTGTGGCTGTAAGACCAAGCTGAATAGCGTCAAAATAATCAAAGATATTCTTGTAGACGTTATAAATTGATCGATGGCTTTCATCTGCAACAATCATGTCAAAATAATGTGGATTAAGGGGGCACTCTTCCTGCTGTATCAGATTGAGTATCGTCGGATATGTTGCACAATAAATACGTCTGTCAGGAGCAAACTTTACCTCACCGGTTTTAGGCCATACCGGCGCATTAGGAAGGTGTTCCTTAAAAGTCTCTAATGCCTGTTCTTTAAGGGCAATTCGATCTACAAGAAACAGCACTTTCTGTACACAGTTGGAACGCATGAGAACATCTAACAGCCCCATGCAGGTGCGTGTTTTCCCTGTGCCTGTTGCCATAATCAGAAGAAACTTCCGGTGTTTCTTTTCAACACGTTCGAGCACAGAACGAATCGCCTGGATCTGATAAGGACGCCCTGCGATGTCCGTATTAATCAACTCACTTGAGAGCACCTTGCTGTTATTCCGCAGAAACTGCATGCGATCAAGATCGGCAATCGTGGGAAAACCAAATACCTTTCGTGGTGGGTACTGTTCAGTGTCCCAGAAAAATATATCGTAACCATTTGTATAAAAGACAAACGGCATAGGGCCACCATTTGCTTTCTGAATTTTTTCGGCATAATTGCGTGCCTGTTCTTTTCCGACTTCAGCATCAACCGATGTTTTCTTTGCTTCAACAACCGCAACCGGCCTGCCTTCCTTCGAGAGAAGAGCATAATCTGCAAAAAGATGGCCTTGATAAGGAGACTGCGTCTCTCTTACTCCCTGCGGTAGACCGACCCAGATATCAAGTTCCTGTGTTACCCGTGACGGATCCATAACATCCCATCCGGCAACCTTGAGCCGTTTATCAATTATCTCTTTTCTTGTTCGTTCTTCGTTTCTGGTCATATACACCCTCTACTTTAACAAGAAGAATTGAAAAGAGTAAATTCTTAATCTACTAATGCGGGAATCAAACACTGTTTATTTCATAAATAAATGTATAAGAAAGATCCTACTTATTTAAAAACAAGCAAGGCTATCTTTTTGAATATATTTAAAACGTAGTTAGCGTGATCTGTAGTGACTTCCTGTCTTGGGATATTATAAAAGAGTAGGGGTGTTTTGCAAGGCAAAAGGCAAGAACTAAGATTGAGGAATTTAGAAATTAAAAAAATGAATAGACTAACTCACACGAAGCTCCCCCCCTGCCCGCCGGTCTGTTAGGCGGGGACAAAAGCCGAGGGCAAGAAGCCGCGAAGAACGAAAAGGAAAAAAAGAGGCAGAGCAAACAAATGTTCCTCAGGATATTAACGATATACGGATCGTATCACCTGAGATTCTCGAAAAGTCCTAAGGCAATTTTTTATATGTTTTTAAAATACCGTTTAAAAAAAACAGGTACATCAGCCTTAAAAGTCAGCTCTTTACCGCTGCGTGGATGTTTGAATGTTAATAATTGTGAGTGAAGAGTCAGGCGATACTTCGATACGTCTTTTTTGCCATATTTATTATCACCAACGAGCGGGTGACCTTTCTCAGAAAAATGGACTCGTATCTGGTTCTTTTTGCCAGTTAATAGTTCAATTTCAACTAAACTAAAATCTTTTGATTCTTTTACCACCTGATAACGGGTCTTTGCCAAATCTCCTTTTCGGTGGTCCTTCACCGAAAAAACTTCATAATCTTCGTTTTCAGTTAAATAGGAAGTAATCGTCCCGCTTTTTTCCGTTAATACCCCATGGACAATCGCGATATATTTTTTCTTAACATCTTTCCATTGTAGTTTGAGAGTTTCTCTAGCGTCATAATTTTTGGCGAATACCAAAACACCGGAAGTATCTCGATCCAATCGATGCACAGGAAAAAGTTGTTTATTTGACTTAAGACTTCCCTTACGTATATAGGTAGTTAAAATGCGATGAGCAGTCTTTTCTTTTTCATAGTTTGCTTCAACGGTCAATAATCCGGAGTTCTTGTTGACAACAATAATGTCTTGGTCTTCATAGATAATTGTCAGGCCTTTAGGCCTGTGTCTAAACGGTACTGGTTTTGTTTTTTTCATAAAAAAAGAGTGTGGAAAACAGATTAAATAGTAAATGGCCTTTCAGTCCACTCGTAAGTGCAGAGTAACGGGATCATTGTACAGGGAATGTTCAATATATTCAAATTCCTTTTCAGTATGCATTTCCTAACATCATTCAGCATTTCAATTCCACTTAAGTCAGGAGGGATCCTTCATGATTAAAAAAAGAGTATCAAGAATGAGGTTTAAATCTCATAGGCCCAAAGAGTTTATCTTCCTGTCCAGGTTTAAGAGCTTGAACTTTATCTCCTTTCCAACCTTATACTCCTCTTTCCGCGCATATTGACATATCTCCCTGATTGCTGACGGGTTGCCAACTGATAATCTGAAGACCTCTTTTCTGAAATAATCTGCGTTATCAATCACAAGACCATAACTCTCTATAAAATGAGTTATCAATTCGAAAGAGAACTTCCTATTAAGGTTGTTGACCTCCAGCTTATTAAAGGAAAACAGAAGCAGAGAGAGATCACCGATCTCACCGTGGTCAGGACTCCGTGCGATAAAGAGCGCCGGATGCTCATCAAGCAGGTTTTCTAAATACGCAAAGAACTTTGGCCCTACACTTCCCAAATGATCAAATATAAGATACGGTTTCTCTTTATGTACCTTTTTATAGAATAACTTCCTTAATGATAAAATATTCTGGCTGGAGAGAAATGTGGAGTCGTAATCACCTTTCAAAAACCCTAGAAGAGATGTCTTAAAAGTTGAACAGTTATCGGAATAGACAACCCCCCTGCCGCATGTTTTCTCAATAACATGCTTCACTATAGCACTCTTGCCTACGCTCTCCGAACCAAAAAGAAACAGGTTCTTCCTCTGCGAAACAGCATCAACTATCTCTTCTACGTCCTTATCTCTTCCTATTAACACATTAGACCCTCAATAGTTATCATTTACAAAAACCGCAGATTATATACCTTTAAATTTCGAACGGTTTCATTCGGACTGGCAGACTATGTTACAATAACAAAAATACAAAATTTGTCATTCTGGATTTATAAGAGAACTCTGTTAAACCAGCATTTTCCTTTGCGTCTTCTATTGTCATATTGACTAAATTACCTTTTGCATCTAAATCTATAAATACATTTTCACTAATCTCCTTTGGCGATTGAATAACGGTTCCTCAAACCTCCCGAAGTGAATCTACAATGTTCATACGTGAAGCCCTGAAGGCTGGGAGGAGTCCGCCCGCAAAACCCATAAAAACGGAGAATGACATGGACTTGATGATGATTCCAGGAGTAATGGCAAAACTGAATGCAAGTTCTGAAAATGTCTGAAAATTCATGGTGGAAACGGTTAAGAACTGGAGTAAGGAAGCAAAAAGGAGACCGGCACATCCTCCAAAAAAGCCAAGGCTTAGGGACTCGAAAAGGAATGCGAAGAGGATGCTTTTGCGCTGAAAACCAAGAGCACGCAGGGTACCAATCTCCGCCGTACGATTGGCCACAGCCGCAAACATGGTTATCATGGCTCCAACCACTGCACCGATGGAGAAAATGAGTGTTAACGAAATACCGAGTATACGCAGGAAAGTGGCCATAGTCTCCGACTGTTTCAGGTAATAATCTTTCTCCCGCAGGATACTCAGCGTCAACCGGGGATCCTTTGAAATACGTTTCTTTAGTCCTTGAAATAGATTAGAATTCCGTAACCGGAAGATGACAGAGGAATATGTCTGACGTCGAAATGACTGCATAAGCTGATCTGCATCACCCCAGATTTCTGAACTGAATCCCGTATCTCCGGCATCAAAGACACCGACTATGTTCCATGATCGCGTGGCAAAAGAAAGCGTTCTCTGTAGTCCAATATTTTTGAATCGTTTTGCCACACTCTGTCCAACCACGATTTCAGATGTACCCCACCGGGGCATACGTCCAGTAATCAATTTTACCTGAGGCCGTAAAGAAAGTGAGTGTTTGCCTACTCCTCGAATAATCACATTCGCAACACCGTCGCTGTTTTTCTTCTGCATGGTGATGAGCACCAAAAGTTCTTTGGCAATCAGTCTCTGTCCATCTTCGCCAAGAGCTATTTCCGGCAGGGTTTCCAGTATGGATGCCTGGTCTCTATCTATCCTGCTCTGTACCTCAGTCTCTGCTGACTTTCTGAGGATAACCACGTTGTCACTCGATCCTGTTTCTATAAGGGTTTTCTTCAATCCCTCTGCAAGCATAATGATAGAAGCGAAGACAAAGACAACAAGGGCCATACCCAATGCGGTAAGAATAGTTGTTAAACGTCTTGTAAAAAGATTGCGCAGACTATAGAAAAACAGAAGGCCCATCTATCCAATCCTCCTCAGCCCTTCGGCAATTCGAACGGTCACAGCCCTGTAAGCAGGAAATATCCCTGCTAAGAGTCCTACGGTTACGGTAACTGCCATATCCAGATACAGAGTTTCCCCTGTTATATTAAATACCGGAAAGAATTGACCCACGGCCAATGAAAATCCCATGGCTGCAGGAAACGTCAGGATGATACCGGTTATCCCGCCAATAATTGTTATCACCATAGATTCACCTATAATGAGCAAAGTGATCTGTCGGGCACGAAACCCCAGGGTTTTAAAAACCGCGTATTCGCCAATCCTCTCACGTACCGACATACCCATAGTATTAGCCACTACAATCAGGATAATAAAGATGACGATAAACGATATGAGCTGAATGGCCTTGATAATGGCTTCGCTCATGGCAACGAACCCTAACTGAAATGCTTTTTCCGTTTCGGTAAGTGTCTCTGCAAGGGAATTCTTAAAGGATTCGTCTATTGCTTCTGATGTTTCGGCTGCTATATATGGGTTTTCTATTCCAATAATATAAAAACCAACATGGTCTGCCAAAGTGGATTGGTTTTTTTTAATTGATTCATTGAGATAATTCCAGTGGAAAAAGAATAATGTTTCGTCTATGTTTTTAGTCCTGCCTTCATAAATACCGCGTAAGATAAAATCCCATTTACCGGGAAAGATGATTCCGGTAAGCGTTACGGTATCTCCGACATTCCATCCGAAACGATCTGCGAGTTTCTTCCCCACAAGACAGCCTTTTCTATCACTTACGAACTTTATCCTCTGGTCATCGGGGATTACATATTCAGGATAAAGCTCAAGATAGCTCTTCGGTTCAACGGCAAAGTTGGCGAAAAAGTCCTTCTGATCAATATAATACCCACCGAACCAGTTGCCGTATGAAACAATCGAGACACCGTCAACACGACGGATGGTGTCTCGATAGGAAAGGGGTAGTCGAAAGATCAGGGATATTGAATTTCTTGTTACAAGGCGGGTTTCAGAAGAAGCCTCTACCCCGATGTACCATGCGTCAATTACCGTGCGAAGCAATCCAAAGGAGAGGATAGCTACTGCCATACCACATACGGTTAGAAAGGTACGCAGCTTATGACGGAAAGCATTTCGAAAAAGAATCTTAAAGATCATGATTGAGCACACCTTTATCAAGATGTTCCATAGAATGCGCCCGTTTTCCCGCCCATGGGTCATGGGTTACCATAATAATGGTTTTGCCCAGTTCACGGTTCAGGCGATCCATGAGATCGAGCACATTCTCCGCAGAGGTCCTATCAAGATCACCGGTCGGTTCATCCGCTACTAAAATAGTTGGATCAGTAACAATTGCCCTGGCAATAGCAATGCGCTGCTGCTGACCACCGGAGAGCTGATTCGGATAGTGACCTACACGGTCTTCCATATTAACTACACTCACAGCGGCAGATACATGCTCCTGCCGTTCACGTTTGGAAAGGCCGGTCAAGAGGAGTGGTAATTCAACATTCTCAAAAGCAGTGAGTACCGGAATAAGATTGTAGAATTGAAAAATAAAACCAACGTTAAATGAACGCCATCGAGCGAGATCTGTTTCGGAAAGAGTTGTAATGCTCACTCCGTCTATTTCAATCGTACCTTGATCCACATGGTCTAACCCTGCAATCAGGTTAAGGAGTGTGCTTTTACCCGAACCTGAAGGGCCCATAAGAGCAAGAAACGCTCCTCTCTCTAATCCCAGTGAAATATTTTCCAACACTCGTACAATCTGACTATCCCTATGATATGACTTGTATACGTTATTTATAGATACAATCAGTTCCTTCTTTTGCATTTAGTCCTCAATAATTTTTACTTTTTCCCCATCTTTTATTTTATCCGGAGGTGACAACACTATTCTGTCTCCTGCTTCCAGTCCGGAAATAATTTCGACCATATTATCGAGTCTTCTGCCTGTCACAATCCTCTTTTCCTTCACACGATTACCCACGAGAACATAGACTGAATCATGCCCTTTGTATTTGACTATATCGGAAACGGGTACTGCCTTTATAGGTATTTGTTCTTTTTCCGTAATCGTTCGTTTAAGAAATGCTACCTTGGCGCTCATTTCCGGAAGGATGCCGGATTCTTTATCCATAAATGCTACTTTGACCAATACCGATGCCTTGCTCCTGTCAGCTGTAGGTACGATCATGTGTACTTTTCCACGAAACCTTTTATCCGGGAATGCATCCAGTTGAATTTCACAAGGTTGGCCGGTTTTGACCTGTTCGATATTTGATTCGGAAACATCGACCTCTACCTGCAGTGAATCCATATCCGCAATTGTTACCACAGAGGCACGAGCATTGGTGGCAGCACCCACTGGTGTTACGATATCACCTACATCCGCGTTTTTTGTAAGAACAACAGCATCAAATGATGCACGCAAATAGGTATATTCAAGATTAACCTCAGCTTCATTTAGTGCTGATTTGGACGCCTGTAGCGCTGCTTTTTTAGCGGCGACAGCCGCAACAGCACTTTTGTGTCTGGCCTCAGAAACATCGTATTCGGACGGAGAAGCAACTTCATCTTCCAATAACTCTTTTATACGGTTAAAAGCAAGGGTCGCTTCGGTAAGTTCTGCCTCTGCCAGTTCTATCTCAAAGTGAGCAACTTCTCTATTGGCCTTTGCTTTTTCAAGAGCAGCAGTAACGTCCTTATTTTCTAATGTCGCAATGATTTCTCCTTTTTTCACTACACTTCCTTCTTCTACAAGAAGAGAAGCAAGCCAGCTGGTAATCTTTGAGGAAACGGCGGACTTGCGCTGGGCCACTACGTAGCCACTGGCATTCAGTATGGTAAACGTCTGAGAAGGATACATTGTAGTTACTTTGGTAATCTCCACTTTGACACCAGGTTTCAAAATACCGGTTCCATATAAAATACCTAAACCTGCAGACACCGCCAGAATGATAAGCAATAGAACACGTTTTTTCCGCGTATTACGCTGTGTCAGGTATTTTGTCCTGTCAATGCGAAGCCTTGAAAGATCATCAACACTCATAAATGTTCCTTAGTTCTGAGTGAGCAAAATTGCTCATATTGTTGTAAAAAAACGTCACCATATTTGCAAATCGAAGCACTTAGTAGAAAGATTAGCGATTAAATTTATGAATATGGATTTCAATGTTGCCACAAAATTCGCTGCGGATAGGGAACCCACCCTACAAACACATGAAAAGTTAAAAGTGTCTAAAGTTATGGAAAAAATATTTTTTTAACTTTAGACACTTTAGTTCACTTATATACTGCACCACATTAAGTAAGCATGTGTATAACATGGGAGTATTTTACTCTATAATACTTGTTTATGAAAGGGAGCATTATAAAATATCCTCTTTAGATAGTGGGCGAGAAGAAGGTAAAGCGCACTGAAAGACTGATCATATTCACATGAGATGTCCCCTCTCCAGTTTTCCTGCTACAATTTCTGATTGTGAATTATTGCATGGTTAATGGCCATTACGGATGCCTCTTTGAGAGCTACTCGCGTGTTATCAAGTGTCGTAAGCAAGATCAATCATTTTTAGACACATGACATGCAGCATCATTTTCGCATCGGAGGGAATTACGCATCCGGTAAAAAGATTCCATGCTTCTTCCATCATTTTTCCAGCACTTTCACGGCAAGCTTCCAATGATCCGGAAGCCCTTACTAACTCTATTCCCTCTAACAATGTTACTTGATTTTTTCTTAAATCTGGCGAGCAGAGTATTTGTTGGAGTCGTAGCCGTTCTGTCTTGCCGAGTCGTCGCAGGGCCGCTATGATGACGAATGTAAGTTTGCCGTTGAAGATGTCTTCACCGCAGACTTTGGTCCAGCGCGAGGAACTGCTGAAATTGTGAATGTCATCAACGATCTGAAAAGAGACAGCAAATGCTTGTGCAAAATCACTACAGACTTTGGACAATTTCTGGTCTGCTTCAGCGATTACTGCGGCAAAATCAGCAAGCCCTTTTGCCCCTGCGGCGGTCTTGAAGGCGTACATCTGCAGGATCTTAGATTCAATGTCCTCCTCAAGCCACTGATCCAGCCGGGCAGATGTGAGTGTGCGTGACCAGTAGATATCTGTCGCCTGTCCGCAATGGGCATCTATGCAAACGCGCTCCTTGATCTCGTGGAGGCGTATACGCTTTTGCAAGGACAGTGCAGGATGATTCATCAACTCTACGGCAGGGAGAAAATAAAGAGCGTTAGCCGCGTTGAGCGCCACGTCAACCCCGTATTGGAGGTGGAGACATTTTCCTCCCCGGCGCAATTTAGAGTCGTCTTCAATATCGTCCACAATCAGTGCGCCCGTGTGAATCAGCTCTGTCATAGTACAAATCAACTTTTCGTATGGCCTTGAGATAACCCCAAGCGCCTCTAAAATGAGTATTCCAAAAATGGGTCGCCAGCGTTTCCCGCTGCGCTCAATCATGTCCCATACTGGTACTGATATCATTTCCGTATATGCTTCAGGTTCATGTTTCCAATGTGCCGCCCCGACAAATTTTTCAACATGCGCTTCGTCAAATTTCCTTGGCAAAAACTCCTCGATACGCCGGTCAACACGAGCTCCAAATGTTTTCAAGTAGTCTTCAAAATCAAAGATATATCCATATCCATAGAATTCACCTCTTCCTCTTCCCGTGACACTCTTGCCACAAACAGTGCCTTTAACTACGCCAGCGCCTTCCCAAACAGACCTCATTGTTCCGAATGTGGCTATCTCCTGTTCGTCGACCAAAGGTTCGAAGGTGAAATAGGCATCCAAGTCGGGAATCGACAGCTCCCAGGCTATGGGATAACGAATATGTGTGGAAGGGCTGTCCCAGTATCTGAGTGGAGTAAGTATAAACTCCTGGGTGGATTGCAAACCATTTATCAGGTTTCTGGTTGTGGCATGTTTGGCAACAGGTTCGTTGTTCTTCGCGTTACGGTGTAGCATGATGATCCAATCAGAACCGTCGTTGAGGTTGATGCCAAACCAGTCCCAGCCGAGGACTAAACCACCCTGATGATCGCGGAACCAGTCAATATCACCCCATTGGTGATCCATCCAAGCCTGACCAGTGATATCCTCGCCAGTGTCTAGTCTCCCCGTAACCGTTAAACGCGGGTAGGTATGATAGGCCATTCCTTCGCCGAGAAATTTATTATCACACACTACATCCATCCGCCTGCATTCTGTAATCAATACCATCGAAACCAGATTGCCGGTGCCAGGATCGCGGAATGTCAGTCTCATTTCTTCATCTCCCTGCGTCAGACTGAAATCATCCCACTCAACAGAAATTGGATCGGCGTCAAAAAGAACAGGTGACTCCTGAAGACGCAATGGGAAAGGAGGACCGTGCTGTTCTAATTCTTCGATAAAGACATTGGTTACTGTAGAATCCACGTGCGGCTCACTGGAACGTAGATGTTCAACCACCTTTTCTACTGACGCACGATCAATCCACGTGTGAGCAGCCTGTCGTTTGCCTTTCGCATCGAGCGATGCCAGGAGCAGTTGGAAACCGTTACGTTTTTCACCGTTCTTGCCTTCTAGAGTGACACGAAAAATAGTCACCATGAAGTGGCGCTGTCCTATGGACAAGTTTTCATAGTAGCCATGCACAAACCACCACTCAACCATACTCTCTTCCCGCGAGTGCTCTGAGTCCAGCAGGCGTATCTTCTGTTCTGTCTCTAAGGTAGATTTTTTCATTTATGCTCCAGATTTTTAATCGGTGGGAGCTTGTTTCTTGATGGAGAAAATACAAAACTACTTCCTATTGCATTTCATCCATAAGAGAACAAGACTTTCACTGGTTAAAAAGCACTAATTGCCTGGTTTATGTGGTAAGTAGAAAAAAGTTCATTTTGAACGTCAATATAAAAGCCACAACAAGATTAACCTTAAGAAATTCTCTGGGGACACATCAATATCGCGAAGTATTTTTCTCAAGAGACCCCGGCCTATTGTTTTGCCTTTATGAACAGGAATGGTTGTTTTTATTCCATCTGGATGTATGTATCTGAAATAACTACCTTTTGACCTTCTCGTGTTTTCAAAACCAATCTTTTCAATAATCTTTATAATCTCTAAGGCAGTTAGTATATAATTACAATGCGGGCCTCGTAATCTTCTAGCATTCTTAGACCTGCACGGACAACCTCACTGCCATTGTTAAAACGCCCTTGTGCAACCTGATTACTGATAAAGTCTTCATAATGGTTGCCAAGAGAATAGCTTTTATTTGTGCTCATAGGCATTTTCCTCCTAAAGTTTATAAATGGTTATAATATCTATTACCACCAAAGGCAAGTTTATTAATGGAGGAAATTAGCAATAGAGCAATATTTGATAATAAAACATACGGAAAATAACTGACCCAACATTTTGAATTGAAGGAGGGATTGGATTGTAACATTGATAAACCTATATAAGCGCACAGATCAGCATAAAAAAACAAATCTTTACGCTCCCCGGACAAAAGGCCCTGAAAACTGTCCCCGCCTGTCCGCCAGCCTGTCAGGCGGGAACAGGAAAAGATTACTGACAGAATCAAAATTTTAACCCAGCTTCAGGGGTTCATACTGAATGTTGACTTTGCGGCGAAGTCTCTGTTTCTCTTTCTCTGGTACACCTTCCAGTGTCTCCCCATCAGGTGTTATAGTCATGTCTGTCTTCGAACCGAAAAGCCACCGGAATTTCCTCACTTCCACTAACACATACTGAGGCCCATCTTTCACTGCCAGTGTTCGATATTGTATCATATGGGCCTTCCCGAAGATCCTGAGAAACCCTTTAAGGGCTTTTCCTTTTAGTCCTACTATCTGGTCACATACAACAAGATTGTCTTCTTTGTATTTAAGGAACCGATAAGTAATGACTCTCTCATAGATAACTTTTAGTGGTGGTTTTGATTCCAGGTCTTTATAAGAGAAGCTCTTTTCCTGAGAGTCCCAAAAGAGAGTAATGTTAGCTGCAAGATATGGAATATCGGTATCATATGTTTCCTTAATTACTTTATTCCGATTATAGTCAATTACCATATTCTGCTTAAATTCGTAAGCTCTCTCTACATATTCAGGGACATCCTGGCCCCGGCAATTCACACTCTTAAAAGCCTGATACCACTCTTCATAACCGATAAGAAGAGGAATTATTTCTTCCGTCGATTCATGGTTTTGTTTTACCACATTTTCCAATAGATAAACAATAACATCTATCTGGTATCTTACACCGTTTGGTGTGGCAGTTGGATCATAGGCCAGCCCCGAACCGGTATCCTTCTTCAAAACAATCTCCATTGCACGCTCAAGGCTTTCCTGGCCTACTGTCCGGAAAGGCCCTTTCGTCTGTTGGGCAACCAATAGTGATTGAACACTTAACAAACTCAGGAGCATAAAAGGTATCAACTTTATTTTCATACACAGGCACAGAAGTTACAAAAATTAGTTTCTTAAAAACAGTAAAATGGGACAAACTGACGCCTCTACCGGTATTCACTCATCGAATTTTAAAAGATGTTTTACCGCACTTAATATATCCGGTTTTATATAATCAGCTCTGGTGTTGTCTTTCTCTTCTCTACCATAACCGGTCAATACTAAATAAGTGGTCAGCCCCAATTTCAGACCGGCCTCTATATCTGTATTTCTATCCCCGATTAGTGCGATTTCATCTGCGTTAAGGTCTTCTTTTCTGATAACATCTTCTATAAGTTTCGTATTGGGTTTTCTGCATAAGCATGTTTGAGTATATTCAGGCACAACGCCATCCGGATGATGTGGGCAATATAAGACTTCTTCTATTTTACACTCCATTTCATGCAAATAACTAATCATGTGTTTCGTTAATTCATGGAATTGCTCTTCTGTAAAATAACCTCTTGCAATACCTGCCTGGTTTGTAATTACATAAATTTTCGTATCGCTGTCGGTAAGCAGCTTGAGGGCATCTAGAGCACCGGGAATAAACTCAAAATCTCCAATTTCATGAACATAGTTTCTTTCATAGTTTAATGTTCCGTCCCTGTCCAGGAACACCGTTTTTATTCTCTTCATAACTTTATTCTAAATTTGTATGTGCCAAAAGCAAAATCTGAAAGCTTCTCCGCTCTCTTCAATGGATCATCTCTGTATCTAATGATGGCATTCCCAATTCGCTTCCTCATCTTATTATCAAGACGCTGAATATCCTTGACGGCCCTCTTCGTGTATACAAGCTTAAAGTTCACTTACCAAAAACCTCTTCATGCGTATGGACTCGCCCAGCCTTATAATCATCCCTTGATTTTCTTATACTGTCTAAATATTCAGGTGAAGTTGCGGCTAAAAGATCTTCAAGAAAAGCCTCTCTCTCTCTCTTTTTCATCTTTTTTATTGCCCTTATAATCTCCGCTGGTTGAAGATCAATTTTTAGCGTGTCTAACATTATCCAACCTCCATTTTTGTCAATTAGATTATTCTTTCAAGGTAAATTGGGATACAAAATTCTCCTTAACTATACACTATAATCAAAAAAAGCAAAATGGACAAATCATCTGTGATGTTGAAAATGGCCATTCTAATATCATGTTCTCTCTACTTCTATAGCAATCACGCCTTGACCTTTTGGCCAGAGAGAATGTACTGGGAAATCTGGCTCGGGACTGAATGTTTTGATAATTGAACAAGGAATACCTGCTGCCTCAGAGCCTTTGTTTATCTTATGAGTAAGCTTGTCTACAGTACCCTGCATGGTGTTGTCTGTGACGAGTAGACGGCCCTTTGGAGTTAAAATTCTCAGACACGATGACACAAGCTTATAAAGGTCGCTTTTTAGGAAAAAGCGACCTGTGCCTGCGATGGAACGCACGGGTGGGTCAAGAATAATACGTTCGTAAGATTCGGATCGTTTCACCAGTTTTTCAATGTAGCGAAATACATTGTCCTTGATAAAACTGAATCTTTCAGCCTCATGATCAAGATTGTTGAGTTCAAAGTTTTCCCTGGCCCATTTATGGCATTCAGGTGATGTGTCTACCGAAACTACCCGCCTTGCCTCCCCAATGGCTGCGGCAAGGCTAAAAGCCCCAGTGTAAGAGAAAAGATTCAGGACACTCTTGTCCTTTGCATTCAAAGCAAACTCTCTCCTTGCCCCCCTCAAATCGAAAAAGAGACCTGTATCCAAATTACCCATCGGCTGTACAAGATAGCTGATTCCGCTCTCCCGGACTTGAATTTTCCCTTGCATAGGCAACCCAAGCAATGCCCTCTCCGGAATCCTGCCTTTATGTTTGCGTCCTTTCTCCCGAATTTTGAGGATGATGTGCTCCGGTTTCAAAGTCGCCATAACTTTATGGAGATTATAATCAACCAGATCAGACAATGCCCAGCTTTCCAGTGAGAGTATCAGCGTGTCGCCATAAGAATCGAGAGTAAACCCGGAAAGATTATCGCCAGGGCCGTTAACGAGTCTGACCACCTCCCCCTTTAAGTTTTCCATATCGGTACGTTTTTTCAAGGCATTCTCAACCCGTGAGACAAAATCCGTACTAGGTTCACCCTCACTACTTGAGATGAGATGCATGGCATTATTGGTAAGGTCGATACACCCCCAACTTAAAAATGCACCCTGGCTGTCACGAAGCTTACACCAACCCGTTTCTGTAAATTGTTCGCTGTTAGGCAAACGATCAAGAATAAGACGTGGCAGGCCTTCTTTGATACGGACGACAACAGAATTCGAAGGGCAAAGTGTTTTGAATTTGAGTTTAGTTGAGTTAAATTTCATAAAGTCTTGATTCCTATCATATTAAAATTTGTATAGATTACTGCTTCTCATAATACCATTTTTTCGGACGCTGTTTGCCTGAAACGTATTTTGTAGAACCCATCTGACATTTAGGATGGTTGCCGGCATCAGGAATAGAGTTGATTAATTGGAGCTGTTCTCTTCTTGGAAAGTTTGACCATGTCTGATAGCAGTATTTTTGAGATTATTCGGTTTCTTTGTTCTCATACCATCTCATCATTTTTCCACTTACCCTTTTGTTTAGTACCGTCTGCCAAAGTCCATATTCCATATCCATTTCGTTTATCATCGCTCCACTCTCCAACATATGTATTACCATTTGCCCAGGCATATGTTCCTTGTCCGTCCCTCTTGCCCTCTCTCCAGTCTCCTACATATTTATCATCATTCTCAAAATAAGCCGTTCCATATCCATGTATCTCGTCACCCTTCCACTCACCTACGTATTTATCACCATCTTGAAAAGTAGAGGTACCTTGTCCGTTTCTCTTACCCTCTTTCCATTCACCCACATATGTGTCGCCGTTAGCATACGTTTCTGTACCTTGTCCATTACGCTTGTCATCTTTCCATGCGCCCACATATGTATCACCGGTTGCCCAGGTATATGTTCCTTGACCATTCCTCTTGCCCTCTCTCCATTCGCCCACATATGTATCATCGTTAGCATACGTTTCCGTACCTTGTCCATCTCGCTGGCCATTTTCCCATTTACCCGAATATTTATCACCATTCGCATAAGTTTCCGTACCTTGTCCATTCCGCTTGTTATCTTTCCATTCACCTATGTAGATAGCACCATCTGACCAGGTATATGTACCTTGGCCTCGCCTCATTCCGTCGTTATATTCTCCCACATATGTGTCACCGTTAGGCCAGCTACATGTGCCCTGTCCATGCTTTTTATTATCTTTCCGGTCACCCATATATTTAGTGCCATCAGGCCAGGTATATGTACCGTGACCACTCTTCATATTGTCTTTCCACTCACCTATGTATATAGCACCATCTGACCAGGTATATCTACCCTGTCCACTCTTCTTGCCATCTATCCACTCACCCACATATGTATCACCATTAGGCCAGCGATAGGAGTCCTGTCCATGGGCCTTATCATCTTTCCGTATTTGTACGTGTTGCTCCCTGACTTCTCCGGAGAACTCTTTGTTGCCCGCTTCTTTGGTTTCCCTTAGTGTTTTGTTTTTACCAAACCACATTTTTCAGCTCCTCTCTATCAACTATTTAATTTCCTGATAAAATCCCTGGATCTCAGTGATTGCTATGAAAGTCGTTATACACTAAATCGAAAATGTATAATATCTCCATCTTTTACCACATAGTCTTTTCCTTCAATTCTTAAAAGCCCTTTCTCCTTTACCTTTAGTTCCGACTTGTGCATAGCAAGATCATCGTAGCCAAAGACCTCTGCACGAATGAAACCTCGTTCAAAGTCCGAGTGGATTACTCCTGCCGCCTGTGGCGCTTTTGTTCCGTTGTCTATAGTCCAGGCACGCACTTCCTTCGGCCCCGCAGTAAAATAAGTGCCGAGTCCCAATAATGTATACGCCTCACGTATCAATCTCTTTAGCCCGGACTCTTTTATTCCCATGTCCTCATAATATTCCGCCTGTTCCGAGGGATCCATTCTGGCTATTTCCGCTTCAACATCTCCTGAAATAACAACACATTTTGAATTCTCATTTTGCGCGTAAGCGGAAATGGTATCGATATATCCTTTATCTTTCTCAAAGTCAAAGACGTTAATTACGTATAAGACCGGTTTTGCGGTAATTAAATGCAAATCTCGCGTGCATAATAGTTTCTCCTCTGAAAGATGTAGCAGTCGTAGCGGAGTACCGTTATTCAAACCTTCAAGCACTTCTTTAAGGATTACAATCTCCTCTAATAATTTCTTGTCTCCTGTCTTAGAGAGTTTTTCGTTTTTCAGTATACGCTTCTCTACGGTATCAATATCAGCCAGAAGTAGTTCCGTGTGAATAATCTCAATATCCCTGATCGGGTCTACAGTGCCCTCCACATGCACGGTATCCTCTTTTTCAAAGCAGCGTACAACGTGCAAAATGGCATTTACACTCTTTATATGACCCAAAAATTTATTTCCCAGCCCCTCACCTTTACTAGCGCCTTTTACTAAACCGGCAATATCTACAAACTCAACCATCGCGGGAATAGTTTTTTCTGGGGGAATAAATTCAGTTATTTGGTCTAATCGTTCATCCGGAACTGCCACGACGCCAACATTGGGGTCGATGGTACAGAACGGATAATTTTCTGAAGCCGCACTAGACGACGTTAATGCATTAAAAATTGTAGATTTGCCTACATTAGGCAATCCAACAATACCACAATTTAAACCCATAGCCTAAAATCCTTTTCCTTGTTTCATGTGAAATATAATATAGTAATATTTTGCATCGCGTATAATAACATAAACAATAGCGATATTTATATAGTTAAGTAATTAAAAAACATTGGAATACTATTGTTTGATCAGTAAATATATCATTTTCATTAACAATACACACAATAATTTGGGGAAATTTTTCTTTACCAACAGTTAATACTTTTGTTTGCAATACCAACCAGGATATGTTAATTTTCTATGTAGTTTATATAGTACATAAATTGGTTGTGACAGAAATGGCAGGTGACAAAATTATTAAATCTGATCTTTTAGACCCAAACATTGATAGTATAAAGACCGAAAAAGCTGTCTTTGCGGGTGGTTGTTTCTGGTGTATGCAACAGCCTTTTGATAAATTAAAAGGTGTTATTTCAACTACCGTTGGCTATACAGGAGGGCTGAAGGAGGATCCTACTTATGAGGAAGTGTGTTCAGGAGAAACCGGTCATACTGAAGCTATCGAGATACAATTTTACCCCGAACATATTACTTATTCCAAATTACTTGATATTTTCTGGAAGAACATAGACCCGACAACTTCAAACAGACAATTTGCAGATGTAGGATCTCAGTACAGGACTGCTATTTTTTATCATAATGAGAAGCAGAAGCAATCAGCTCAGTCATCTAAAGAAGAGATGGGTAAGTCCGGTATATATGATAAACCAATCGTTACCGAAATTGTTCCGGTGTCAGTTTTTTACAAAGCTGAAGAAAACCATCAAAAATATTACGAAAAATGTCCTGTCAGATACGAGAGGTATAAGTCCGGTTCAGGAAGAGAAAGATATTTGGTAAGGACATGGGGCAAATAGAACCGAGTACAGGTATTGTTCACCTGTAAATCACCATGGCAGCCTCTGTATGTAAACAGTCAAAAAAGGGCAGAACCCTAAGAACACGTTTTTTTAATATAAATGACTTACATTCCATATACTTATCATTTTACTACATATTAATTATTCTATTTTAAAAGGAGTGACGCTTGAAAGTCTTAGTTTCAGATAAAATGTCTCAAAACGGCATTGACATTCTTAATGCTGCTGAAGGAATAAATGTAATTTACAAAACAAATCTAAATCAGGAAGATTTAATAAAAGAACTTCAAGATGCCGATGCTCTCATCATACGTTCTTCAACTAAAGTGACTAAAGAAGTCCTTGAAGCCACAAAAACGCTAAAGATTATCGGGAGGGCCGGTATCGGAGTAGATAACATTGATTGCACTACGGCTACAGAGCGCGGTGTTATCGTTGTCAATACACCCAGTGGCAATGCCACAACAACAGCCGAACACGCTATTGCCATGCTCATGGCCCTGTCACGCCATATTCCTCAAGCTGATAAAAGCATGCACCAGGGAGCGTGGGAAAAATCAAAATTTACCGGAACGGAAATTACAGGGAAAACACTGGGTGTCTTTGGATACGGAAATATCGGCAAGATCGTAGCTGATCGTGCACAGGGATTGAAAATGAAGGTAATGGTATTTGATCCTTTCTTAAATACTGAAATTGCAGCCAAAAACAGGATAGAGTTGGTTAGCAAGGAAACGCTTTTTGAACGTTCTGATTATATCACTGTCCACGTTCCGTTAAATGATTCAACCCGCAACCTGATTAGCGAGAAGTCTATCAAAACAATGAAAACAGGGGTGTATATTCTTAATTGTGCCCGTGGTGGAATTGTTAATGAGACGGATCTTATTGATGGATTAAATTCCGGAAAAATTGCAGGAGCCGCTATTGACGTTTTTGAAGAGGAACCGCCTCCTAAAGACAATCCTCTCTTAAAACATGAACGTGTCATCTGCACACCACATTTAGGGGCCTCTACAGAAGAGGCGCAAGTAAACGTTGCTGTTCAGGTTGCCGAGCAGATCCGGGACTATCTTCTTACCGGAGAGATACGTAATGGACTGAATTGCCCATCTATCAGCTCAGAAATGGTCAAAGTACTCAGTCCATACTTAAAACTTTGCGACAAGTTAGGGTCATTCCAAGGACAATTACATCGTAAAAACCATGCCGAGATAAAAAAGTTGACTATTAGCTATTCAGGTTCTATTACCGATTACGACACAGAAGCGCTGACTTCTGCATTAGTATATGGCTTTCTGAACACCGTTTCAGACGGATCGGTTAATTTTGTAAATGCACTCAGTATGGCGGAATCCAGAGGAATAGTAGTAGAAGAGAATGTGGTTCATCATGTACAGGAATTTGCCAATAAAATTACGCTTTCGGTTACTGATGAAAAGCAAACCAACCTGATTGCCGGTACGGTATTTGGGAACAAAAATTATAGATTTGTACGTTTTAACGATTTTTACCTGGAGGTCATACCGGACGGCTATCTCCTCGTTCTTCATAACTATGACAGACCGGGAGTAATAGGCAAAGCTACTTCTATCCTTGGCAATCATAATATAAATGTTTCCAGAATGCAATTAACCCTGGACAAGACATTCATACCGGGATCAAGCGAGTCTTGTTTGCAGGAAGCGGTCTCCTTTATTAACATAGACCAACCGGTCAATGAGACGATACAAGAAGAGTTGATGAAATTAGAAAATATTATAGCAGTCCATCAAATTGATTTAAATTGAGATATTTGCAGGCGTCCGTACCAAACACTACCGTTTGGTACGGGATAGCATGCGGCGACAAAGGCAGAAGCTATGACCGGTTTGTTAACTGCCCTCTCTTTCAAAAGCAATCCCGTACTAGAACCCTCTCGAAAAGAGAGGTATCTGCGACTACTAATTAAATCCATGATATTTTAATCATATGCCGAATCACATTAACAAAAAAGATACCGACCAGAGACCATCATGGGACGACTACTTTATGGAGGTGGCCAATGCTATTTCCAAAAGAGCGACTTGTAATCGAGGAAAAAGTGGTTGCGTTATCGCAAAAGACAGACAGTTCATAGTGTCCGGATATGTTGGATCTCCCTCCGGTTTTCCACATTGTGATGAAGCAGGACACCATATGAAAAAAATAACACATGAAGATGGCAATACCACTGAACATTGCATGCGTACCGTCCATGCTGAACAAAATGCTATATGCCAGGCTGCAAAGATAGGTGTTTCAATAGCAGACGCGACTATCTACACCAGAATGACCCCGTGTAGAACGTGTGCTATGCTTCTTATTAACTGTGGTATAAAGAGAGTTGTTTGTGAAAGAAAATATCACCAGGGAGAAGAGTCTGAACAAATGTTTAAAGACGCTGGTATTGAGATAGTTTATAAACACAATGAACACCAACAATATTCAAACACGGAATAGGCACAACACTGCTCTATACAACTTACCGGATCTATCAAAACCGCAGAGTTTACGGAACAATAATAAATAAGGAGAAAGATTTATGAAGAAATCATTAGGAGCAAAGACTCTGGCATTTCCTACACCTGTCTGGGTAGTGGGGACGTATGATAAGGACAACAAACCGAATGTGATGACAATTGCCTGGGGTGGTATTTGCTGTTCAAAACCACGGTGCGTTAATATATCGTTAAGAAAAGTTACCTATTCTTATGATAATATTATGGAGAAAAAAGCATTTACAATAAATGTCCCTACTGAAAAATATGTTAAAGAGGTTGATTACTTCGGGATCGCTACAGGAAGAGATACGGACAAATTTGCAGACACCAATCTAACACCTGTAAAGAGTGATCTGGTTGATGCCCCTTATGTAAAAGAATTTCCATTAATCCTGGAATGCAAAATGATACAGAACACAGAGATAGGGACACACACCCTATTTGTTGGCGAAATTGTAGACGTTAAGTCCGACGAATCTGTGCTTGGAGAGAAAGAGCTTCCCGAAATTGATAAAGTGTTGCCTATCCTTTTCGCCCCTGAAATCCGTACCTATCATGGAGTTGGTAAGACACTTGGAAAAGCATTCTCTATAGGAAAAGAGATAGAACAAAAGCAGTGATGGACGCCGCACACATCTTGACTTACAACTGTTTTTTTCTTTGCGGACTCGGCTGCCTCCCCGTGTGAGAAAATGTATGAGAGAAGAGATGTATTGATATTAAACTCACACAAAGGCATGGAGGCTTAATTTAACGTATAGGAAATTCAATGTTGATAACACTTCGACTCCGCTCAGTGTGACGTTGTACGAGGCACCGGCGTGATGTCATCCTGAGCGGAGTCGAAGGATAGTCCTTTGTCGCGAAGCGACTTAATTTAATCATATAGGAATTTCCTTTTTAAGTCTTTAGCTTAAAATCTGTTATAACAAAAACAAAAAACCGTATCCTCACGCAAAGCCGCAAAGATCGCAAAGGATAAAACTGCCGAGAAAATATACGAATATTTATGAGCCATGAC
>JAIQZR010000135.1 GCA_021777035.1 Candidatus Scalindua sp.
TGTTTTCCTGGGGTTTAAACCCCAGGCTTTATTATTTTGCCCTTGGAGGGCATTTGTGATGTTAGGTTTCTTCGGCCTGTTACAGACAGACAGAAATGTATGTTGTGCGAGCCGAGTTTATGCCAGCGAGTGGTTAGGATACTCCGCCAGCTTGCTGCGCGGGGGGGCGTGGGGTAGTTCAATCGGAGTTGAGGTTCTGTATGAACCTGATCGTAAAGCCTGGGGTTTTAACCCCAGGGTATAAAGAGTCGAATATTGCACCCTGAAGGGGTGCGAGGAGTGAAGCAAAGTATAATGGCAAGTACACTCACAAATCTGCTATATCACATTGTATTTACTACCAGGAAGAGGCAGGATTTTATAATACCGGAGTTTTCCATGGAGCTTTATCCCTATATTGGTGGGATATTCCGTCAGCTTGCTGCAGGTGGGGTAGTTCATTGAATTGGTTTAGCTGGGCATGGAAGCATGGTTAGATTATGAAAAACAGGAATTGCGCTTTCACATTAATTGAACTCCTCATTGTTATAATCATTATTTCCATCATAGCGGGTTTAGTGTTTCCGGTTCTTTCAATGGTCAAGGAAAAATCAAAGCAGGCGGTGTGTATGAGTAATATGGGGCAGATGTTTAAGTGTTTTGCACAGTATGCAGTCGAAAATGACGGCTATCTGCCTCTCGAAAATAACAGTACGAAAAGTGACTGTGGCGGTGAGGTTTGGTTTAAGGCCGTTGATAGATACATAATAACGGATGCATTACCCGAGGAGCGGACTGAGATTTCAACGAAGGAAAGACTGATATCAGTTAAACAGGATCCTATTATTAAGACAGTAGATCAAGATAAAAAAGATAACACCAGGACTATTAAAATGAATACTCAGCTTGCTCAAGGATCAGCGTGCAGTCGCATGATTGATTCGATTCGTTTTCCATCCAAAACTGTTTTGTTGTTTGATGGCAGAATTAATAATACAACGGTTGCAGGTAAGTTTGACGGCTCTTATGGAAGCGTTGCGCAGAGACATTCAAGAGGCGCAAATATACTTTTTATGGATGGTCATGTCGGACGAGTACAGAATGGAGATAGTGATGGCACTGCCAATGAGGGGTGGCCAAACGGACATGCTGACCAGGGAATCATATGGGATCCTGATTAGGTTTAACCGCAAATCCATCCAAACTGTTTTTATTCCGGATCTGTCGGAAAATACGTAGGGCGATGCTTTAGCCTTGCGCTTAATGTACATGCATAGGAAATTCAAAGTCGGCGGGTAAGAAACCCGCCCTACAAAATATTATATTTTTTTACTCGTAGGTCGGGTTTTCCCGCCTGTACCTATTCGGGCAGGTTACCCGACATTTTTTAACGGACATCATGAAGGCAAAAAAATTTGCCGAAGGTTTAACTTGAAAAGCAATCCTACCCGCCCGAACGTGCCAGTTCGGTACGGGCGGGAAGGATTGCCTTACGTGCTAGATGTAAAAAACTAACAGAATACTGCTGAGTTATTCTTATTGTTTGCAATTCCGTATTGTTGCCCAGTAGCAGATTCTATTCTTCCATGGCTACTGCCATAGGTGTATTCTGTACTGTGTTATGTTTTATTTAACAGATGGGCTGTTTATAAAGATAAGCGTTCAAGGGCAAGTTTTGCCGCTTCTGCAAGGAATGCAGCTCCAACACCCAGGGCTTTTTCATCGAAATCGAAGGTAGAGCTGTGGGCCGGTATTCCTTCCAAACCTTCTTTTTGAGCGCCCAATCTTACAAGACATCCCGGTATTTTTTCCAGATAGTATGAGAAGTCCTCGCCTCCCATACTTGCAAATTGGCCGTCAACCAGGGCCCTGTCGCCGAGAATATTTTTGATTGCCATTCTTGCAATTTCTGACTCTTCAACGGTATTTATAACAGATGGGTATCCTTCAACAAAGGTTATGCTGACATCGGCATTGTGGAGTGTTCCTGCTGCGTTTGCAATACGAGTCATGCCAGACTTTATCTGGTCTCTTATATGCGTCTCAGTCGTGCGTATCGTGCCAGTGAGTTTAGCGGTTTCCGCTATGGCATTCGGTACAGAGCCGCCTTCGATTTGACCTACCGACACAATTGAGGGGTGCATGGGATTTACTTCTCTGGAAACTATAGTTTGAAGGGACATGACAATAAGACTGGCCACAATAATTGCATCAACCGCATCATGAGGCTGTGCTGCATGGCCTCCCTTGCCCCTGATAGAAATATCAAATCTATCGGTAAATGCTGAGATAGGCCCCGATTGTACAACTAATTTCCCCGCCTTGTAGTGCCGATCCAGATGGCATGCGAAAATCGCTTTTACTTTATCAAGCAGTCCTGATTCCATGATCTTTTTAGCCCCACCTCCACCTTCTTCTGCTGGTTGAAATACAAGTAATACGTTTCCAGCTTTGAGAGTTTCCTTTAGCAACGAAGCGGCCCCGAGCAGCATAGCAACGTGCCCGTCGTGGCCACAGGCATGCATTACACCGTCTGTTTTAGATGCAAATTCAAGCCCGGTCTCTTCTTTAATTGCCAGTGCATCCATATCGGCTCTTAATGCTACTACCGGGCCTACATCATCAGTTGGATTAATTTGCCCAACCACACCAGTTTTTCCTATTCCTGTGGTTGACTTAATTCCAAGCCTTTTTAATTCCTCTGTTATGATGGTAGCAGTATTCTCCTCCTGATACCCAAGTTCCGGATACATATGGATCTCGCGGCGTATGCGCACCATTTGTTGAAACAGTTCTTTTGATACAATATTCATTGGTTTATTCTATAGCAATTACTATAAATATCCATATCTAAAAAAACACGTTTATTTCTGCTGGACAAAAATGTACTGAACCATAGAATACTAATTGAGTAATTGAGGAATTAAAGTATTTAGGGATTTAAGAATTGCAAAAAAAAACCAATCCTCTTCAATTTTGCAATTACTTTAATAAGAAGGGTGTAAATTACAAATGGATCTAAAATTTGAAAAAGTATCTTTTCACGAAAATGAAATTCTCTTTGGACGTGATTCTACTCCGTTTATCACTGCAGTTGAGTTTGATGGGGGAAATGCGGTAGAGATATTTTATCGTAAAAACAACAGGGTAACATCTAAGAAAGAGGTATTCAAACCATTTGTCTTGTTGGAAGAGACTATCTACCTGGACGGTTGGGATGGTACGTATGAGGCAAAGAGGCTAAAGGGGGATGCATATTACAAGTACCTTGTGTTGTTGGAGAGCTGGGCGGATTTGCAGCTATTATTGAAATACTTTAAGAAGAGAACCGGTGCAACCCCGGCGAGCTTAAGTGCGCCATTCTTTTATTTGAATGATCCGGTTCATCAATATCTGCTTATTTCAGGACAGACACTCTTTAAGGGAATGTTATTTGAAGACCTTTCCAGGCTCCAGCTCGATATCGAAACATATTGCGCAGAGGGATATGAATTTTCAAATCCATATAGAGATGAAGACAGAATTACCCTGATATCTCTTTCGGATAGCAGCGGCTGGGAGCATGTTATTTCAGGAAGAGAACATGGCGAGAAGGAGATGCTGGAGGTTATGGTGGAGCAGATAAACTTAAGAGATCCTGACGTGATAGAGGGCCACAATATATTTAACTTTGATTTGGTTTACATAGAGGCACGAGCGAGAAGGTATAAAGTGCCATTAACTATTGGCCGTAATAAACAAGCCATCAAGTCTCATTCGTCGCGCCTAAATATTGCCGAAAGAACAATCTCTTATAAAAAATTTGAGGTGTATGGACGTCACATTGTAGACACGTATTTGCTGGCACAGATGTATGACGTTACTGCCAGAAATCTGGAGAGTTACGGTCTTAAGAATGTAGCCAGGCATTTCAATGTTGCTTCTTCGGATAGAACGTACATAGATCCGGATAAGTTGAGTTGGTATTACGATAATAAACCGGATGAACTCATAAAATATGGTTTAGATGACGTCAGGGAGACAAGGGCTATCAGCGAAATCTTGAGTCAGAGTTTTTATTATCAGACACGGATGTTCCCTTACTCGTTTCAGAATGCTATCATCAGAGGCAATGCGACTAAGATTAATTCGCTATTCATAAGAGAATACGTTAATTCAGGTCATTCTATTCCCCGTACACCCCAAACCAGAGAGTATTCAGGAGGATATACAGACATGTTTCTTCAGGGCGTGATCAGCAGGGTTCTGTACTGTGATGTTCAGTCATTGTATCCATCCATAATGTTAACTTTTAAATATTTTCCAAAGGTTGATGAACTGAATATCTTTCATTCATTATTAAGTGACTTGAAGGATTTCAGATTGAAGGCAAAGGAGATGGTACTTACTGCAAAAACAAAATCTGAAAAGATGTATTTTGATGCGCTCCAGTCCACGTTCAAGGTGCTCATAAACTCATTTTATGGTTATCTGGGGTTTGCTTATGGTCACTTCAGTGATTTTGAGGAGGCAAATAGAGTAACGGCAAAAGGAAGAGAAATTATCAAATCCATGATTGAATGGCTGGAGGATAATGATTGTAAGGTGATAGAGATTGATACTGACGGTATCTATTTTGTCCCTCCTGGTAGTGTTAAAAAGAAGAAGGATGAGGAAGAGATTATTAATGAATTGTCGAGTACGCTGCCAGAAGGTATAAAGCTCGAATTAGCCGGCAGATACAAAGCGATGTTCAGCTATAAAATTAAAAATTATGTACTCCTTGATTATGACGACAAAATACTTATCAAGGGATCTGGTCTTCGGTCAAGAGGCCTAGAGCTCTTTCAACGCAGATTTATGGAGGAGATGTTCTTGTATCTGCTTAAGGGAGAAGGTGGGAAGATGGATGCTCTTCTGGATAAATATGAGAAAGAGCTTGTTGGTCACAAGTGGGACAAAAAGATGTTTATCAAGAAGGAAACTCTGAAGGAGTCGCTTGCTATCTATTCTGAGAAGGTAAGTAAAAAGAAGAGAAGTGGTGCTGCTGCATATGAACTGGCACTTAAGTCAGAACGTAAATACCAGCCGGGTGATCAAATCTCTTATTATGTAATTGGTGATAAAAGCAGGGTGAGGGTGTTCGATAACTGTAAACTCGCTTCACAATGGGACAGGGAAGAACCGGATGAGAATGTAGAGTATTATAAAAAAAAACTCAATACCCTTTATGAAAAATTTAAGCCATTTTTCTGAACATATCAGAGAATGGCTTGAATTTATTGATTTTTGGTGCCAGAGGTGGGAGTTGAACCCACACCCCCTTGCGGGGACCGGATTTTGAGTCCGGCGCGTCTGCCAATTCCGCCACTCTGGCTACCAAA
>JAIQZR010000136.1 GCA_021777035.1 Candidatus Scalindua sp.
ATTATTTCTATTTTTCTCCCTAAATCATTCAATCAAGTAGACCTTGTTAAGCACCGAATACAATGAATAAGTGACGCAATCAGGGATTGGTTCAGAAAAACGTGTGGTAAAAAAGATGAATAAATTAATAGCCATAATAGATAACGAACCAGACATTGTGGAGTTAATATCTCTACATCTAAAAAAATCATGTTTTAAAGTGAAAGGATTCTTTGATGCAGAGAGTTTTTACAGATTTCTTGATGAAGAAATAGCGGATCTTATTATTTTGGACTTGATGTATCCCGATACAGGTGGCCTAGATATATGTAAATATATAAAAAAAGAAGATAAGTATTCTTCAATACCTGTTATTATACTTTCGGTAAAGGCAAATGAAACAGATAAAATCCTGGGATTGGAATTTGGCGCAGATGATTATATCACCAAACTTTTCTCACCAAGGGAATTGGTTGCCAGGGTAAAAATCGTTTTTAGAAAGAGGCAAAAGGCTTAAGAATGATAACAGTTGACCACAGAGATGCACAAAAATGTTCATATATTTTAAAACTTGCTGGATAATATGATACTATTTTTTTGATACTCCAACGATAGGTTAATAAATATCAGAATTCAAGATTTTTTTGTTAATTGAGAACTTCGTGCTGCTTTTGCTTCTCTTATTATTTGAACACTGCCCCTGATAATGATTGCAGAAATGACACAGCCAATAATTAAATCTGGTATAGCTGTACCGAAATAAGCCACTAATATACCCGCCGTAATTACACCTAAATTTGCAATGACATCATTCTTAGAAAAAATCCATGTGGCCCTCATGTGAACTTCCCCATTTCTATGCTTAGCTAAAAGAATCAGACATATTACGTTTGCAATAAGGGCAACTAAACTGACATAAACCATAAATGCAGAATCCGGTTCACTTCCAATAATAGCACGTCGAATAATATCCAGTAGTACACCTGTACCTAATATCATTTGCAAACAACCACTTAACATTGCCGAATTTGCTTTTATGCGTAAACTTTTGCCAACAGCATATAGGCCAGAGCCATAAACCAATGCATCAGCAAACATGTCTAATGAATCTGCTATCAACCCTGTTGATTCACTTAGCCAGCCAAAAGCAAATTCAGTAATAAACATAACTGCATTTATCAATAGCAGTATTATGAGAACTCTGCTTTCTTCTTTACTCTTAATTTCTATTTCGCATCCACAGTTTGCCATCGAATAACCTTAATAATCCATTATATTATTAGCTTCATAAATTTTGTTTTATTTTATCTTGGATAGGTCTACATTGTATTCCCGATCACGAAAAGGGTCTTTGACAATTATAGTCGCCTTGACATTTGGATCAAGTTTGTTGTAAAGGAAATTAGATGTTACGAAATCATGTCTATCTCTATTGTTTCCACCGACTACCACAGTTACCAACGGTTTTTGTCCCGAAAACTACATTCAGGACTTTTAGCAACTCTATCATTTAACAATCTTCTTAAAATAACAGTAAATGAACTTTTGTTCTTTATTCCAAGGTGTTATGTGCACTTCTCTAGCACTATTGACTAACTCAAAAGAATCTCGAAACTCGTTTTTCATTTTCTCCGGGCTGTATCGTTCGATATCGAGGTCGCTACATTTAGGAGGACCATCAATGGCGAAGGCAGCAATGATAACATGGCCTCCGGGTTTTAAAGCCTCTTCCAACCGTCGCATGTACTTAGATCTATCTTCTGTATCAGTAAGAAAATGAAAAACTGCACGATCATGCCAGACGTCATATTGGACTGAAGATTCAAACGCTGTTACATCAGCCTCAATCCAACTTACGTTTTCAGCACGCCTGCCCAGCCTCTCTTGAGCATAATGAATCGCTTTTGATGAAATATCGAGAACCGTTAAATTCTGAAAACCCTGATCTAATAATTTATCCACAAGGACAGATGCGCCTCCTCCGACATCAATGATTTTCGCTGCATAGCCTATTCCTGTTGAAGCGATAAAATCCAGAGATACGGTAGGTTCAACTTGATACCAGCTGACTTCATCCGGTTTCTTTTGGCCATAAACATTTTCCCAATGATTCTTACGATTAAAACTCATCGCTTTGTCTCCCTTCTTTACCATGTTTTGCAAAGAAATCATTAATAGCCTCCTGCCTGGGTTGATTAAGATGTTGTATCATGAATCAATTATTAAGAGTAGCTATGAAACAAATCTTTGCTTTCCGATAGTAATATATAATGCCGGAAGTACGAACAAGGTAAGCAAAGTGCAAGTAAATACACCACCAATTACCACTGTAGCAAGTGGTCTCTGAACTTCGGCTCCAACACTAGTTGAAATAGCCATTGGCATAAAACCTACCGCATCAGTGATAGCAGTTGCCATTACAGGAAGTAAACGTTGTTTAGCTGCTCCTTTAACAGCTTCATCTAAAGCAAGACCTTCTTTTCTTAACATTCTGATCGAGGATATCAAAATCTGACCGTTAAGAACGGCAATACCACTCAGGGCTATAAACCCAACAGCCGCACTTACACTAAAAGGCATACCTCGTCCCCATAGAGCAAAAACACCACCTATGAATGCAAATGGAATACCTGTATAAATAATGAATACATCAACAAAGTTTTTTAGACTAAAGTACAACATTAAAAATATTAGTAAAAGCGCTATTGGCACAACAATCATAAAACGTATTCTGGAGCGTTCAAGATGTTCAAATTGACCTCCCCATTCGATTACATATCCTTCAGGTAAACTCAATTCGTTCTCAATACGAGTTTGTGCATCTTGCACAAAAGAGGCTATATCCCTGTCTCTGACATTGCATTGTATCTTTATTAAACGACGCCCCCATTCACGATTTATAGTTGAATAGCCTTCTGTTCCCCTGAGTTCGGCTAAATTACGAAGCTGCAAAAGCTGCCCTGATTCAGTGGGGATAAGCGTGTTTGCCAGGGCCTCTACATCTGTGCGTTGTTTTTCAGGCAACCTAACCACAAGCGGAAATCTCCTCTGTCCTTCAAAGATGTCGCCTACCTGATGAACGCCAACTGTTTTAACGAGATTAAGCACGTTGCTTGCCGGGATTCCGTATCTTGCGATCTGTTCCTGGTTTACAAATACTTGAAGGGTAGGTTGTCCTGTAATCTGCTCTCCTGCAACATCTGAGACGCCTTTGATACCCTTGAGAATGTCCTGCACCCTATTACTGAGACGAACCAGTTCTTCAAAATTGTCCCCAAAAATCTTAATACCCACGTCGGATCTGATTCCGGTAACCATCTCATTCAGACGCATTTCAATGGGTTGGGTAAAGATCATGTTTACACCAGGCAAGTCTTCAAGTTCTTCTTCCATTTCCTTGATTAGTTCAGCCTGAGTTCTTGCACGTTTCCATTGGTCTCTGGAATTAAGTGTGATAAAGATGTCTGTAAGTTCTATTCCCATTGGATCTGTGGCAACTTCGGCTGCTCCAATCCGACTCCAGATATGTTTAATCTCGTCTGGAAAAAGTTCAAGGAGCAGTTTCTCTATGCGGGAATTGTATGCAACTGCTTCCTCAATTGACACTCCGGCCAGGCGTATAGTATTAATAGTGATTGCGCCTTCATTAAGTTTTGGTATAAATTCACCTCCCAACCTGGTTCCGATAAAGATCGTCCCCATTAGTAAAATAAACACAACACCGAATAGTACATATTTCCATCGGAGTATGAGTATCATCGTAAGCGCCGTTGTGTATCCTCTTTTTAATATGCGTTCTATAAAACTTTCTTTTTCTCTTATTTTTCTAGGTAAAAAATAATAAGACAATATGGGGGAGAGTAATATGGCAATTGCAAGTGCCCCGATCATAGCAAAGATAAATGTCCATGCCATTGGCCTGAACATCTTTCCT
>JAIQZR010000137.1 GCA_021777035.1 Candidatus Scalindua sp.
ACTTATTGCTATTGCTATAATGGCTTTATATCCGGTTGCGGATAAGCCAATAAAGTCAGAAAATATTACAGAAATTAACGGCAAAGTAATTGACCGTACTATAATAGATGACACATTCTTTGGCTTCTTATTTAAAAGTCCTATAACGCAGGAAACTATAGTAAAGAAGGAAACGAATGAAAAAGGCGAAACCGTAATCAACAAGAAAGTTGATTACATCGCTAAAGGACAAATAAAACTTGGTCTTGATTTAAGGGGAGGCTCTGAGCTCCTGTACAAAATCAAGGTTGATGAAACTGAGCAACGTCCTGGCCTGACAGATGAAATAATAGCTTTGTTGGAAAAAAGGATAGATCCGCAGGGAGTATTGGAATACAGACTACAGCAACAGGGCATGAGGAGGATTCTCATACAGGTTCCGGGCGCAACCAAAAGTGATATTGAAAGTCTTAAGCAACGAATAACCCGACTTGGGAAACTTGAATTCAGACTGGCAGCAGCCCCTGATAGCAGCGAGTTCAGTGATGCTAAAGCGGGAAAAGCAGTACCAGGTTATTACAAGCATTGGATTAGAAAGAAAAAAGGGGAAGTAGCGGATACACAAGATTGGTTTCTGGTACGAAACAAAATTGAAATTACCGGTGAACACCTTACCAGGGTGTTCCCAGATCGCAAGGATATTAGTCCCGTCATAGGATTTGAATTCGACCAGGTAGGTAGATCAAAATTTGGACGATTAACGGAACGTAATATAGGAAAGCCATTAGCAATAATTCTTGATGGAACACTTTATTCCGCCCCAATAATACGCGACAGGATTCCTGGTAAAGGAATCATAGAAGGCAATTTCACACAAGAGGAAGTAAATGATATGATTGCCGTTATGCGTGCCGGAAGCCTCCCCGCAGACCTGGATCTGGAAATGGAAACCACTGTGGGCCCCAGCCTTGGAAAAGATTCTATTAGAAGTGGCCTTTTAGCGGGTATTATTGGCGGGATATTCATTATAATCTTTATGTGTGTCTATTACTATGGGGCAGGAGGAGTAGCAAATGCTACATTCATCCTTAACATATTCCTGGTAGTAGCAACTTTGGCAATACTGAATGCGACCCTCACGCTTCCTGGAATTGCCGGTCTCGTTTTAATGATAGGTATGGCAGTTGATGCAAACGTCTTGATCTTTGAACGAATTAGAGAAGAGAAGGCCAGAGGTAAAACAATAAGGCTTGCAGTTAAGAACGGATATGAAAGGGCTTTTACAACAATCGTTGATTCGAATATAACGACATTAATCACGGCACTTATCTTGTATGCTGTAGGAACTGGCCCGGTAAAGGGTTTTGCAATAGTTTTGATTGCCGGCCTCCTGATCAACATGTTTACGGCTGTATTTGTAACCAGGGTAATATTTGAAATATTCCTTGGTGCGGGTATCATGAACAGTTTTTCAATGATGCAGTTCTTTAAAAACCCGAAAACATCTTTTGTGCGTTATAGACGTGTTGCCATGATTGCATCACTTGTTTTGGTTGTAGCAGGTATTTCCGTTTTCGTAATAAGGGGTAAAGATAATTACGATATCGATTTTACCGGTGGAACGCTTATACAATTAGAGTTAAATAAACCCACACCTGTAGGTGATATTCGAAACAAATTGGACGTTATAGGATATCCAAACGCTGAAGTCCAGAATATATGGGCAACCAAGGACGTGACTACCGCATCAAACGATTCAACAGAATTTGGAATCAGAATCAAGAGCTTAAACGAAGATAAAACCGTACAAAAGATCGCTGACGACATTCAACGCGTTGTTGATAAGGGTTTGTTTAAAGGTATTAATTTTAACGAATCTTCAAATTATCAGTTAACGCTGAACGAGCCTGTTGATGAATTTGTAATACAAAATTACCTTACAGAGGCTGGTTATGGAGGAGATGATGTTCTTTCCATATATCCAGTTGGAAAAAGTGGCAAGAAATATTCAATAAAGATTAGCGGATTAACACAGGAGAATTCCAGAATAAATATAATAAATAACGTAACTAACCTGTTTGCAGATCTCACTGAAATGGAATCACTAAAGCCACTCTATGGTGATATAAAGGAGGAACTCCCCGATATTACGAACGATGGTAGAAGTGCGCAATTCAAGTCTATATCTACCATGGACATTGATCTGAAAAACTCAGTAGACCCTAATATTCTGGAAATCACACTTAAGAAAGAAGGATATAAAGATATTGTTGTGTCGACGAGGGAGAGTTCAAGAAGAGGAACAGCTTTCAGAAAATTACAAGTTGCAGGGCCAAGAGATGTACTGGACACTATTAAACTTTCAGGTTCTTCTCTCAGTGTACCGCCAATAATGTTAATCGACAACTCATCTATTCAGATTGGATTTAAAAGCAATATTGATGAGGATTCGTTAAGAAAAAGATTTGCAAGCTCAAAACAACTGAAGTCCAAAATAGGCGAAATAACCGGTGTTGATATAACGGCCAATGAATACATAATAGGCATGAAAGCGTTGAACGCGGCAAAGATACAGGATAAGATCCGAGAAGATTTATCTGTAGCCTTCAAAAACAGAATATATACTGATGTGTCTAAGCCAGACCCATTTAAACGGGTTGTGAGTATTGGTTCAACAGTTGCCGCCGAAATGAAGAGCAGGGCCGTTCTTGCTCTGCTTTTTGCGTGTGCTGCAATTATCATTTATATCTGGTTTAGATTCGGTGAACTTAAATTTGGTGTATCTGCGGTGATAACTCTTGTACATGATGTTTTAATCACTGTCGGAGCAGTTGCAATAGCTGGTTATTTTGGAAATGTATTTGGCGACATAAAGATTAATCTACCGATGATAGCCGCATTTCTGACACTGATTGGATATTCTTTGAATGATACGATTGTGTTATTTGATCGCATAAGAGAAAATCTTGCCGGCAAAAATAAAACAATATCAATAGAGTTAATCAACAGCAGTATTAACCAGAACCTGAACAGGACGATCATCACATCACTAACAACATTTGGTGTTGTAGCAGCTCTATACTTCGTTGGAGGCACAGCGATACATGGATTTGCGTTTGTTATGATGGTCGGAGTTGTGGTCGGTACTTACTCTTCTATTTTTATTGCTAGTCCGATCCTGCTTGATTGGGATAACGTTAAAAAAGTCTTCAGGGTAATTGCAATCATCGCCTTCTTCCCAATATGGATTATATACAGACTCTTGCATAAACCTAATACATCAACCACCCTAACGGTACAGCAACCTGGATCAAAAGGACTGACTGCACCGAAGGCGCCGACGTCACTAAAAAGAGCAAAAGGAAAGAGGGCTAAACCTTCCAGGGCATAATCAACCTTTTTCAGATAGAAAGGAAAAGCAATGAGAAAAGATACACAGATCGGAGTAATACTCGGACTTGTTATACTGGTAATTATTGGTGTGTTTCTTAGCACAAGAACATCTGACGAAAAGACTGTACTGCCGAATTTAGTTCTATCTGAAATAGGAAGACAGAAATCAGAAGGTGAAGAATTTGATATAAAAGAACTTATCGAGGAAGCGGAAAAGAGTGAACCGGAAAAGACTGAACCGGAAAAAACAGTTGTTGTAACTCCTGATGATACTTCATTAGAAGGTAAGTGGGAAGGGGTTGCTGAAGAAATAGTTGAAGAGCATGAAATAGCTGAAAAACTTGAAGTAATAGAAGAGCCTGTAGCTGTAATTGAAATTCCATCTATAGAAGAAGCTGTTACAACAAAAAAAGAACCAGATACGTCATCTTATAATGTCCATGCCGATACTTTTCATAAAGTACAATCGAACGACAGTCTCTTTAAGATAGCAACAAAATACTATGGCGATGGGAAAAAATGGATCAAGATATTTGAAGCAAACAAGAATAGTATGTCAGATCCTAACGCTCTTCACGTCGGCCAGCAGTTGTTGATACCGGATATTACAGTGGAAAAAGAAGCAAATCAGGCTTTTCAATCTCCAGTTGTAAAGAGGTCTAACTCAGACACACACACGGTAGAAGCAGGAGATACCCTCTATCGTCTTGCTAAGAAATACTACGATGATCCTGGCGCATGGATTAAGATACTTGAAGCAAACGAAGATACAATAGAGGATGAAGGATCACTAAAAGAAGGTCAGGTTCTTAACCTCCCAAAGCGGTAGGTGATTTTCAATTATATGGTAAAATACTGTCTAATCAAAAAAGAGTATGCAACACTCTGTTTTTCTGAATAAATACAACACTTGTATATGTAAATACGAAAGGAAACAGCATGAATTTCATCTTTACGGAAATATATAGTTCTAGATTTATTAAAAAAGCCACTATTGCCGCTTTTATCATATCACTTGGCATAGGAATTTGTACCATCAAGGTACAGGCAGATGATATGTTTATGCATGATCTTAGACATACTGGCCGCAGCGTATATCATGATGCACATATAAATAAATTAAAGTGGAAAATAATAACAGGTAGCGAAATCTGGTCTTCTCCTGTAGTAGGCCCAGATAACACTATTTACGTCTCAAGTACAGATGGTAATCTTTTCGCGTACAATTCTGACGGAACTGAAAAGTGGCATTATAGAGCAGGGGACGAGATCTACAGCACTCCTGCTGTTGGTACTGATGGAACTATATATGTTGGTTGCAAAAACAAAAAACTTTTTGCTCTTAAACCAGACGGCAAACTTAAATGGGTCTATTTTGTCGGTTCTGATATGTATTCATCCCCTGCAATCAGCAAAGATGGAACAATATACATTGGAGCATGGGATGGAAAACTGTATGCAATTAATTCCAATGGAACATTGAAGTGGACTTACAGTACTGCAGCTAACATTCTTTCCTCATCACCTGCAATTGGTGATGATGGTATGGTGTATATTGGGTCAGAGGACGGACGCATATATGCAATAAGCCCAGAAGGAAGGATCAAATGGAGTTTCATGACTATGGCTAAGATCGATTCTTCTCCATCAATTAGTGAAGACGGAATTGTATACATTGGATCACACAACGGTAAGCTTTATGCGTTAGACTCTAACAACAAGGGAAAATTGGTTTGGGAATACAATATTGGTTCGAGTATAGATGCCACTCCTGCTATTGGTGCTGATGGAACAATCTACATTGGAGCAAAAGATGGAAATCTGTATGCAATAAACTCAAATGGAATATTACGGTGGACTTACAAAACAGGTGGCACTATAACTTCATCTGCCACAGTAAGTGCTGATGGAACAATCTTCGTTGGATCATGGGATGGCCTCCTGTATGCCATTAACCCTGATGGCACATTAAAAGAGAAGCATAATGTATCACGTTTTCCAATACTCTCATCACCATCTATCGACTCACACGGTACTGTATATATAGGAAGTACTGACTGGAAGGTTTACGCATTCGGCGAATGATACAATAGAAAAGTTCGTCTGCAATAGTGATTTTTTCTAGAACTTTAGTTTCAGGTATCTAACTGCTGCTGTCTGCTATTTTTTTCAAACCGGAGATAGTTTCTTCAATTTCCTCCATAGTGTTAAAATAACCAGGGCTTATCCTTACCATTCCTTCTGGAAAAGTACCAATTTTACGATGTATGTGTGGCGCACAATGCATACCGGCCCGTACGGCGACATTAAATGAGTTATCTAAAATGGCACCAACCTCACTCGGTTTTATTCCTTCTATATTTATGGATACAATTCCAACCGCCCTGCCGCTAACCAGGTCTCCATATATCTCGAACCGGTCGTCGGTCTCTAATGCACTTATCAATCTCAACACAAGTTTGCGTTCATGTCGTCTTATATTGTCTATACCTTCTTTAATGCAAAACTCTAATCCGGTTTTCAGACCGATTATTCCAACTGAATTAGGAGTCCCACTTTCAAACTTGTATGGCAATGTGTCTGGCTGTGAGAGTGATTCAGATCCAAATCCTGTGCCGCCTTCTCTCCATGCCCTTAGTTCTACCCTTTCTCCTACATACAACCCACCGCTACCAGGTGACCCAAACGGCCCTTTGTGTCCGGTAAACGCCAGCATATCTATGTTATACTCCTCAACATTTATCCTGGACACACCCATAGTCTGTGCCGCATCAACCATGAATATAACATCTCTTTCGCGTGCAACCTCCCCTATCTCACTGATAGGCTGTATAGTCCCCAGCACATTAGATGCGTGGGTACAGACGATCAATTTTGTATTTGACCTGATAGCATTCTTTATATCATCTGCACTAATAAACCCATCATCAGAATTTCCTACCCTCGTCACAGTAATTACGCCACTATTTTCCAGGCTATACAACGGCCTTAGAACAGAGTTGTGCTCAAGCTTACTCGTCACCACGTGATCACCCTCGCATAATAATCCCTTTATACCCATGTTAAGTGCGTCTGTAGCATTGAATGTAAATATCATTCTTTCAGGATTCTTTATACCGAGAAACTTCGCTACAGTAATCCGTGCTTTCTCTATCTCCTGCTCTGCTTCAACAGACATACGATGTCCGGCACGTCCCGGATTCGCACCTTTCTCTCTCAGGAACTTATCCATTGCCACGTATACACATTCCGGTTTTGGAAACGTTGTAGCTGCATTGTCAAGATATATCATAGAAATTACATACCAAGATATTTTGAATATAAATTTTTAGCGGTACTAGAATCTGTAGTACCGGTAATTATTGCTCTCCCGTCAGGAAAAACCGTGAACTCATGATCTTTGACCTTAAACTTCAGCATAAAGGCATTTCTACTCACGTCAGCTATAGGAGCCAACCGATGTTCTAATTGTAACAGACCGATATTACCGGTATTTCGAGACATCACCTGTACCGAATTCTTACCGCAAAGAAAAGTGGTCATAACGCCCTCCTCAGCTTCCAGAAATTTATAATTATGCAATTTACATGTCGAGCAATTATTTACTTCTTTCAATTCTGAAATATCAATTTGTTTAAATTGTGTATTCCACACATCAATTTCAAGCAATTTCCTATTTATTGAAGCATAATCGTCAGTCAAAATCTTGATTGCTTCAGCTACTTGAAACGATGCTATTATACCTGCAATTGGTCCAATAATGCCGGCGGTGTCACATGTTGGGAACGAACCGACATGAGGCACGGTTTCAAAAACGCACCTCAGGCAGGGTGTCTCAGAAGGTATAATATTCATTACCAACCCCCTGCTTCCTATACACGCACCATATATCCACGGAATACTATTTTTTACGCAAAAATCATTAATCAAAAATCTTGTTTCAAAATTATCAGTACCGTCAATAATTATATCCACACCTTCAGTCAATTCTTCTATGTTTGCATAGTTAACGTCGGTAACAAGTCCTTCTATGTTTACTTTGGAATTAATTTTCTGAAGTCTTCTTTGTGCTGCTATAGCCTTGGGAAGGTTTTTTGAAATGTCATTTTCATCAAAAAGTATTTGCCTCTGCAAATTGCTCTCTTCAATGAAATCTCTGTCAATAATCCGAACTTGCCCAATACCGGCTCTTACAAGATAGCTCGAAGAAACTGTTCCCAGCGCTCCACAACCAATTACGACAGCAGAGCTGTTCATCAATACTTTTTGACGTTTTTCACCTATATATTGTAAAAGAACCTGACGTGTATATCTTTCAAGTGATTGATCCATAAGTTTTACAGGAATGCTTATCTACAAAGAGTGATCTAATCAAACGGTATATTCCGAACAAAAGGGATATAAAACCGGAGCGAGGTTAATATAAACAAAAAAAGCTTGCCGTTATTTATAACGCAAGCTTTTTTATGAGGTATATATCAGAAGAATTTATTTCCGATTTCTCGTTTATTATGTTATTTCGAAAGCACTCAAACACGCCGAATCACCAAAAGCAATAGCCTTTTCTCTCGTATACTTTATCTTTGGACTTGCTCCTTCTCCAAATCCTGCAATCCAGGAGCTCAGCATAGCACACATAGTCTCAAATGATACGCCCGCATCTTTCCAGTACTGTTCATGAACACATTCCGTATGATCCCACGTAGTGCGATCATCCTCTTCGCTCTGTACTTCAGCTCCTCTGTCGCATGGCATACCATCGCACAAATAACTTTGTATAAGCTCAAATGCCTTTGACGCGGTACAGTCTCCACTACCTCCTCTTTCCTCGACAGCTCTTTTACCACATTCAACGCCATGATCATGTGCCGCCGTTACTACCAACTCTTCTGCCCTATCGCCATATTTTTCACAAAAAGCGGCAATTATGGCTGCCTCACGAGTCTCAACTTTTATAATCAGGTTTTGTATGCCCTGGTGTATAGGAACATTTCCTAGAAGTTCTTCCAGCGAGGCGTCCTTATCAGGAAGCGGATGTTTCTCGTAAATAGCATCTAATATCTCATCAGCATCCTTGCCATATTCATTTTTAAACGTATCTACAATGAAAGCTTCCCTTGCTTCCGTCGTCTTAATCTTCTTATACATCCAATGATGTACTGGCCCTAAAACTAAACTCATGAGCAACGACTCCCAAATGCGTAATATTTAAACCGCTTCAACTTCCTTAATTTCAGGACAATCTTCCTTCACTCGAACCTCTATCCCCTGTTTGAGTGTCATTAGTGCGCTAGGACAAGTCCCACAAGCTCCCTGCAATCTTACCTGTACGATTCCATCTTCTACAGCAACAAGCTCCACATTTCCACCATCTGCCATTAAAGCAGGCCTGATCGAGTCTAAAGACTTTTCTACTCTTTCCATTAATTCTGACATTATCAGTTATCCCTTCAATTTAATATTTTAAAAAATAATTTCATATTATGTGAATACTAATCACAAAGTTAGCTTTGATTTGATAAACAATTATAAGTGAAACACACCGCAATCGCGTCACCCCCCTCCCTCAGCCCCCTTTTTAATGGCGTCATTCAACTCGTCAATGATTTGTTGAGGTTCAACATTATGCATCATAGCACCAAATGCGACATCTTCTGTCTTTGAACCCGGACAAGTAAAACAACCGGAACCAAAATACTTCAGAAAAACAGGCTCCGTTTCAGGATACTTCGAGAAAATTTCCCCAATAGTGGATTTCTTGGTAATTACAATGTCATCACTCATAATTTTTTACCTCAAAGTTTTAAATTAGTCTTCCTTTGGCTTCCTAATGCTAAAAAGAATGTTCGTAGCAAACATAATGATTCCAATTGCATTCATCACCGCAAACACCTTTTCAGGCACCTTGGTATATCCATACCTACCAATACCCCAAGTACTTACAAAGCCTACTAAAGCTATATTCGCAACCCAGAAGTGAGCAAAAGCCAGTTTTGGAAAGGCTACAGGGTTTCCATTAAACCTGGGCAGAATATGATACCCCACTCCATAAATCATCATAGACATCCAACCCAGTAACATCAAATGAACATGGGCTTGAAACAACTGATGATGATTAACTCTACTAAACATGAAATGAGCGCCAATCAATGCGGCAATGGCAAAATAAATTACACTCATACGTATAAAATTCTTTGCTACCGGATCCATACTATGCTCTCCTGAATCGTATTACAGAAAGTCAAAATAATGGTGTAAGCTATCTCAATTTCCTGCCTTTGTCAATGAAAAAATGAGTCAAAAACGGTGAAACTTTCGTGCAAAAGCCTCTTGATATATTGAACATAAACAATAATTTAATATTGTTTTTTGATCAGGTAACTCTTTGATCTATTAAAAAAAACACGGTGGCGGTTAATAATGTATGAATTATTGAGTGTACTGCACTTATAGTAGATGTAGGCTATTATTTACCAAGCCTTTAGAGATAGCGTATAGAATGGATGATGATTTTTCTTCCAAAAGAAAAATCATCATGTTACAATTCTTGGCTATAATCTATATGTATACCGATGGAAGAAGCCAGTCTGATTAACAGGCAAGCGGAGTAAAGTTCATGACACAGATAACCGTTAACGGTGAAAAAAAAGAGTTTCCTCCTGGAACATCAGTATTAAAATTACTGAAAAATTTTGATATGGACGAAAGATATGTTGCTGTAGAATTAAATAGCAAAATAGTACCACGCATGCAATTCAGTGAAAAATTGCTGGCAGAGAATGATACTTTAGAAATAGTTACTTTTGTTGGTGGTGGATAATATAATGACAGATACAGTTCTTAAGCTTGGTAAATATGAGTTTAAATCCAGATTGTTTGTAGGTACTGGAAAATATAAAACATTAGATTTAATGAAAGAGGCCCTGGAAGCCAGCGGTGCAGAGGTTATCACGGTGGCGGTAAGACGCGCTAACATTGGTTGTAAACCGGGGAAATCATTACTTGATTACATTGACAAAGAAAAATACACAATTCTTCCTAATACTGCAGGGTGTTATTCTGCTGATGAGGCCATCAGGACAGCATTCCTGGCCAGAGAAATGGGCATATCAGATTTAATTAAGCTTGAAGTATTGGGCGATAAAGACACACTGCTGCCAGATCCTGTCGACACCTTAAAAGCCACCGAGATATTGGTCAAAGAGGGTTTTACCGTGCTTGTATATACATCTGATGACCCTATCATAGCAAAACGTCTTGAAGATGCTGGTGCCACAAGTGTTATGCCGGCAGGAGCACCAATAGGTTCCGGTCAGGGAATCCTGAACCCGAATAATATAAGGATCATTCTTGAGACGTTGAGTGTACCAATTATAGTTGATGCCGGAGTTGGGACCGCCTCAGATGTGACTACCGCCATGGAACTTGGTTGTGTAGGCGTATTATTAAATACTGGTATTGCAGGCGCAAAAGACCCTGTTCAAATGGCCAGAGCGATGAAGCTGGCGTGTAAGTCTGGCCGTCTGGCGTATTTATCAGGAAGAATACCAAAAAAGCTGTATGCAAATGCCAGCAGCCCTTTAAAGGATTTTTAAAATCACCCCCATTAATTATCTGACCCTTAATTGACAAACCAATAGCCAAAATAGGAAAACAGTAAATGTTAGCTAAACGCATTATACCCTGCCTCGACGTAAAAGATGGCAGAGTGGTAAAAGGTACAAAATTTTTAGGTTTGAGAGATTCCGGAGATCCCGTGGAGATTGCTGAGCTGTATTGCCGGCAAGGTGCAGACGAACTGGTCTTTCTAGACATTACCGCTTCACACGAAAAAAGAGGCATTATACTCGACGTAGTCAAACATACGGCAGAAAATGTTTTTATGCCTCTTACGGTTGGCGGTGGAATAAGAACAATTGATGATATCAGGACACTCCTGAATGCCGGCACCGACAAAGTATCCATAAACACTACCGCTGTAAAAGACCCTGACTTTGTGAATAAGGCTTCAAAACGCTTTGGCAGCCAATGTATAGTGGTCGCCATTGATGCCAAAAGAGAAGGAGACGGATGGGGAGTGTTTATAAATGGGGGACGAACCCATACTGGCAAAGACGTTATTCAATGGGCCAAAGAAGTCGAATCAAGAGGAGCAGGAGAGATACTCCTTACCAGTATGGACTGTGATGGAACCAAAGATGGTTTCGACCTGGAGCTTACACGGACAATATCAGAAAGCCTGGAAATACCAGTTATCGCTTCCGGCGGGGCTGGCAATCTCGATCATTTTCTTGATGTATTTACAATAGGCAAGGCGGATGCCGCATTAGCCGCATCCATTTTCCATTTCAAAGAATACGAGATAGCAGAAGTAAAAAATTTTTTGACTGATAAAGGAATAATAGTTAGAAAAGCATAAGTTATCCTTTACCTGATAAATCAATAGTACGGTTTAGCCGCTCGCCCGCCTGAATGACGAAGTCGGGCTGGCAACTAAGATTGAAGTGGACTAATGTGCCGAAAATTTAAAAAATATTTTCCACAACTTTAGTCCACTTCAAACTTTAGGCATTTATAATTTTTATGACAAAAAAATGGTTGTATTTTTGAGTTTTTTATTTTAACATGTGCCTTCATGTAAAATCTTTACTACCGAATCTTAATTCTTTTTTAAGAAACTAATATACACTTGAAATGAGCCAATCACTGGAAGCGAAAGTAGAACTTGAAGATGTATTGATCTGGATAAAAAGGATTGGAAGTGATTCGTCGTCAACCGTTCCACTCTTGCAAGCAGTACAATCAGAATATGGTTATCTGCCAAGAGCAGCAATGGATATGATAATCCAGAACACGGATATAACAGGCAGTCAAGTTTATGGAGTAGCTACCTTTTATTCTCAATTCAGACTAAAACCAGTTGGACGTCACATTATACGAGTATGCCACGGGACTGCCTGTCATGTTACAGGTGCTGATAGACTTGATACTTCTCTGCGCCATATTCTCAATATTACTGACGAAGAACAGGATACCGCTGAGAACGGGAGCTACACTATTGAGCAGGTTGCCTGCATCGGATGCTGTAGTCAGGCCCCGGTATTAGTCATATCAGACGAAGTTTCCGGAAATCTTACTGGTGCGAACGCACAAAGGGCATTGAAAAAACACGCCAAAAAGAACGAAGAAATTGTGACAAATATATAAGCTTATTTATAAAGAGTAAAAATTATGGATGTTAATAATCTGAACGTAATTGTTGGAGAAGGAACTTGTGGAATTGCGGCAGGCTCAAAAGAGGTAATCGAAGCCTTCCGGAAACATGCTCCAGAAATGAATATCAGAACTGTCGGTTGCGTCGGCATGTGTCATCAGGAAGTAATCGCCGAAATAAACGATGGTAATGGCAACAAACACATATACGGTAACGTTACAAAAAAGACAGTTCCGCAAATCATAAATTTCCATAAAGGAGAGGGAGAACTTCCTGAAAAACAGCTGATTTTCTCACCCGATAGTCAGGATTTGGACAAATGGCGATATCTGGCACATCAAACCAGAATAGCCCTTAGAAATGTTGGATATCTTGATCCCACTTCAATTTCCGAATACCAGGCAAGAGACGGCTATAAGGCAATCAAGAAAATCCTGGCGGAGATGACGCCCGAACAGGTTATCGAAGAGGTCAAGATCTCAAGTATAAGAGGACGAGGCGGCGCCGGTTTCCCAACGCATGTAAAATGGAATTTTGCAAAACAATCTCCGGGAGACGTCAAATATCTGATCTGTAACGGAGATGAGGGCGATCCTGGCGCATTTATGGATCGTTCGCTCCTTGAAGGCGACCCTCATAATGTAATAGAGGGCATGCTGATCGCCGCGTATTCATTTGGTGCATCCAAAGGCTACGCATATATCCGTGCAGAATATCCGCTCGCTGTGAAGAATTTTGGAAAAGCGATAGAGGATGCTCATGAGCTTGGTGTTCTGGGTGACAATATTCAAGGATCCAATTTCTCATTTGACATAAAAATCAAGGAAGGAGCTGGTGCTTTTGTCTGTGGAGAAGAGACGGCTCTTATCGCTTCAATCGAAGGAGACAGGGGAATGCCAAGATTCAAACCCCCCTTCCCTGCCATTAAAGGATTGTTCGGTAAACCAACTATAATCAATAATGTAGAAACTCTGGCTAACCTGCCATGGATAATTAACAATGGAGGCAAGGCGTACGCCGCTCACGGAACAGAAGATTCCAAAGGAACAAAAGTATTCGCACTGGCGGGAGCCATAAAAAAAGGCGGACTGGTTGAAGTCCCCATGGGAACCAAGGTTCGCTACGTTCTGGAAGATATCGGCGGCGGATCTTCATCAGATATGCCTTTGAAGGCAGTGCAACTCGGGGGACCGTCCGGAGGATGTATTCCTGAAAACCTGTTTGATACTACTATAGAATACGCTGCAATAAACGCTACTGGAGCCATTATGGGTTCTGGTGGGATGATAGTAATGGATGGTTCGACATGTATGGTTGATCTTGCCAAGTATTTCCTCGGATTTACTCAGAATGAATCATGCGGAAAATGTACCTTCTGTAGAATCGGAACGTTGAGGATGAGGGAACTTTTAACCAAAATTTGTGACGGAAAAGGTGAAATGGAAGATATTGATACTCTGGAAGAACTGACAGAGCAAATCAAAAAGTCCAGTCTCTGCGGTCTGGGACAGACGGCACCAAACCCTGTCGCTACAACGTTAAAATATTTCCGGAACGAATACGAGGCCCATATCAAAGACAAAAAATGTCCTGCCGCAGTATGTAAGAGCCTGATAACTCACACTATTACAGCTGCAGATTGCTCCGGCTGCTCCTTATGCGAAATGCAATGTCCGGTTGATGCGATAACAGGACAGAAAAAAACTAAAGGTTCTTATGTCATCGATCAGGCAAAATGTATCAACTGCGGAATGTGTTTTGAAGTATGCAACTCAAAAGCGATAATCGTCAAATAAAAATTTTAATTTAAACAATATAAGCTCCAGGTATTAATAATGAGTGAGAATGTAACAATAACATTAAATGGCAAAGAAATAGAAGTCCCGGCTGATATAACAATCAGAGTAGCGGCTAAAAGCCAGGGCATTGATATCCCTACTTTCTGTTTTGATGACAGGCTTAAGGCATATACAAGTTGTTTTCTATGTGTTGTCGAGGTGGAGAAGGCAAGGAACATGATACCTGCCTGCAGCACCACTGTCACTCCTGGTATGGTCATAAGGACTGATACTGAAGCCATTAAAACGACCAGGAAGATGGCTCTCGACCTGCTTCTTTCCGATCACAGTGGAGACTGCATTGCACCATGTGAGGACACATGCCCTTCAAATATTGATGTACAGGGATATATCGCTCATATATCAAACGGAAATTTCCCTGCAGCCGTTAAACTAATCAAAGAACAAAACCCTCTGCCGGTCATCTGTGGCAGGATCTGTCCTCATCCGTGCGAAGCTCAATGCAGAAGAGGCCTTGTTGACGAACCGGTTGCCATTAACCCCATGAAAAGATTCTCTTCCGAATACGAATTGGAACATGGCCCGTTCCTACCTGATACCAAACCAGACACTGGTAAAAAAGTGGCTATTGTTGGCGGAGGACCTGCCGGACTATCTGCTGCTTATTTCCTGAGACAGCAAGGACATGCTGTCGATATCTACGAAGCCTTGCCGGAATTAGGTGGTATGACTCGGTACGGTATTCCAAGATTCAGACTGCCGTGGGACAAACTTGATAAAGAGGTTAGTGCAATTATCGACCTCGGTGTAAAGGTTCATCATAACAAGAGGCTGGGTAAAGATTTTACCATTGACGATCTCAAAAAGAACGGTGCCGACGCTGTTCTTATAGCCATTGGCGCACACAAAGCCAAGAAAATGATGGTAAAAAATGAAGATATTCCGGGAGTAATCGGAGGAATAGATTTCCTGCGTAAAATGGTGCTGGGTGAAGAGGTAAATGTAGGCAAGAAAGTTGCCGTTATTGGCGGTGGAGATACTGCAATGGATTGTTGTCGTGTTGCCAAAAGAGCCGGAGCAGAAGATGTCACCCTGCTTTACAGAAGATCACAGGAAGAGATCCCTGCCCTGCAACATGAACAGGACGAGACTATAGAAGAAGGTGTTGATTTCAGACTGCTGACAGCCCCGGCTGAAGTACTGGAAGAAAACGGAAAAGCAAAAGGTCTCAGGGTGATCACAATGGAACTCGGCGACCCTGATGAATCCGGCAGACGCAGGCCACAACCAGTTGAAGGCAGTGAGGAGAATCTTGAATTTGATTTGATCATTGCAGCCATCGGCCAGGATCCTGATCTCTCCTGTATAGAGGATGAAAAAGAGGTGCCGGAATGTACTAGGTGGAACACCTTTACATATGACGAAAAAACAATGGTTACCTCTGTTGAAGGAGTGTTTACGGCTGGAGACTGTGCTTTCGGCCCGGATACCGTAATCCGTGCAGTATCGGAAGGAAAACAGGCAGCCAAAGCCATTAATCTCTACTTCACTGGTGCCAAGGTTGAACTCAAAAAAGAGTATCAAATCACAGCAGGCAGGTTAAAGGATCTCGATATGTCGGACTACTCTCCCAGATATGCTCACAAGAAGAGAGCGCTGGAATCTACACATCCAGCCGACGTCCGCATGGCAGCAGGTGGATATGATGCTATAAATGTAGGAATTGACGAGGCACAGGCAATGGCGGAGGCTTCGCGCTGCATAGAATGTGGATGCACTGCAAAATTTGATTGTGATCTCAGAAACTACTCTACCGAATACGGAATAGGTGATGTAAAGTACAATGGCGACAGGAGGAAGTATGACGTTGATACCAGGCATCCTTTAGTGAGTATTGAAGCAGATAAATGTATTACCTGTGCCAGTTGTGTTAGGATCTGCAGAGAAGCCAGAGAAATTTCTGCACTCTCTTTTGTTAATAGGGGATTTGTTACCAAAGTTGCACCAAATTTCGAAGATCCACTGCAGAACACTGACTGTGATGCATGTGGAATGTGTATTGATGTATGTCCTACCGGTGCTACCGCTGAAAATACCGGCAAGGAGTATGGCCCTTGGGTAACCGATGTGAAAATCAGCACCTGTTCTTCATGCCCGAGAGGATGCGCCATAAAAGTCCACACAAAAGAGGGCTTGATAACAAAAATACAAAGTGTTGACAACGATCCTGTCAACGGTGCGATGATCTGTAGAGAAGGCAGGTTCTCAAACCATCTTCAGAACAAGGCCTTTGAGCTTAATGAGAATGAACTGAAAGAGCAGTTGAGTAGTGCTAAAAATCTTCTGGACACTGCCGGTAAAGCAGCAGTCATTGTTTCCCCTAAATTAACGGTCGAAACACTCTTTACCGCAAAAACCCTCTGTGACGAGAAGAATGGTACTCTCTACTATGTTACTGGTGAAAAATCCAAGCCGAACAAGTTCCCGTATGCTAAATTAAGGAATAGTGCGAATGTCTCACTTTTAAGTAAAATGGGCGCAAAGGCCTGGGATAATTCTGATACTGACTGTATACTGCTGGTAGGGGCACATCTGGAAAACAAACCCAATGAATCAACCAAAGTAATTACCATAAGCAACTTTAAAGATGGAGTTGAATCGGATGCACGATTACCTCTGGCTGATCCGTTAAAGAGTGAAGGGACTGTAATTAACGACACCGGCTCCCTGGCCTTCTTAAACACTGATCTTCCCGTAGACAATAATTTCACGCCTCATGCCATTCTGGCCAATCTGGGTGACTTGAATGGGTTCGAAGATATTGCTTCAATCAGAAAACAATTGGCAGGGTCTGTCACGGAACTTATAGGGCTGTTTGACAGTGGTAGCAACAGGCTTGTCAATACGGATCTTACACCTGAGATGGTAGATGTTGCACCTGACTGCCGAGAAGTCGCTTTTGCAAAATATTGTGAAAGCCTGGGGCTGTAAAGCAGGAACATCACCACTTTCATCTTCCATCTCTTACTCTTAACCCGTATAGCCGGTTTTCTTTATCTAATATATTGCCTCTATTATGTTCCAAATCACTGACCATAATCCTTTAGCCTAAAGCGCGTCCCTCACAAATCTGTTATTCTTGTTAACTGTCTATTCTTTTCTGTCAATTCACGTCTACCACCTGTAAAATGTCCATTACCTCTCTTTTCCGTAACCAACAGTCAAATGGACAACAACTATTTTTTTTCAAAAAGTTGGACTACTTTTAAAATTGGTTAAATACTTTACACTGCCATGAATAGAGAAATCCTCAGACTTGCAGTCCCGAATATAATAAGCAACCTCTCTGTCCCACTCCTGAGCCTGGTTGATGTAGCATTAATGGGTCATCTTGATTCAGCCGAATATATTCTTACTATAGGTTTTGGAGTAATGATATTTAACTTTGTATATTGGAGTTTTGGATTTCTACGGATGGGCACAACCGGCTTCACTGCGCAGGAATTTGGCAGACAGGACAACAAAGAGTGTTTACTGATACTAGGGAGAGCGTTGTTAATCGCTATGGCAGGTGCATCATTACTGATAATATTTAAAGCCCCAATATTGAAATTGAGTCTGCTTTTAATCGGAACTACACCTGATGTTAATACATACGTAGCAGATTACTTTAATATCAGGATACTGGCTGCGCCTGCTACAATATCCCTGTTTGCATTTACCGGTTGGTTTTTTGGTATGCAAAACGCCAGAATACCGATGGTTCTTACAATAACTGTCAACCTGCTTAACATTGGTTTCAGTTACTGGTTTGTAAGAGTTGCGGGTATGAAATCTGAAGGCGTAGCATTAGGTACTTTGATCGCACAATACTGCGGATTAATAATGGCATTAGCGTTCTTTTACAAAAACTACAGACATCTTCTGCCTTTTCTGAACAAATTCGACCTGTTTGATATTAACAAAATGAAGAGGTTCCTTAAGGAAAATTCCGACATCCTTATACGGACTCTCTGCCTGATATTTGCTTTTTCATTTTTTAAGATCCAGTCTGGTAAGGAAGGAGTAATCTTAGCTTCCGCAAACATTATTCTGCTTGAATTTATTATGTTAAGTGCTTACGGAATTGATGGATTTTCTTTTGCAGCTGAATCGATTGTTGGAAAATATTTTGGCGCTGGTGATGCGGGGAATTTTAGAAATGCAATAAAAGTTTCTTTCCAATGGGGTATCGGTATAAGCATTATACTGGTATTACTTTTTTTCTTCTTTGGCAGGGAGATACTCCAAACATTAACTGATAATCAAGAAGTAATTAATTCAGCAATACCTTTTATGGGATGGCTGATTATTGCACCAATTATTCACGCCGTACCTTTTATCTGGGATGGAGTTTATATCGGGGTTACCGCATCGAGGGCAATGAGGAACACTATGCTTATATCCACATTTCTCTTTTTTCTGCCGACATATTACCTTTTCCACAACGTAATGGGAAACCACGCTCTATGGCTGGCCTTGACCCTTCTTATGCTTGCAAGGGGTATATCTCAGACCATTCTGGCAAGATATGTTGTTTTTAACAGATTGAAATAACGGCTTAAACTGTCCAAACCGCATTATTTCAAATCAAACCCATCTCTTTGACAGTGTCCCTTTCTGCCTGCAACTCTTTTAATGTTGCAGAGAACTTTTCTTTACCAAACTCACCATGCTCTATTCCCTCAACAACTTTAACTTCACCACTCTTCACGTAGCATGGAAAAGAAAAAATCAGATCTTTATCTACTCCGTATTCGCCCTGTGAAGCCAGGCACATAGAGAAGGTCTCTCCTCCTGCCGTGTCACGAGTAAGCCTGTTAACCCCTGACACACACGCATTAGCTGCCGATGCGGCTGATGAGAATCCTCTGGCCTTAATAATAGCTGCACCGCGTTGTTGGACTATATTAATAAATTCCTCCCTCAACCAGTTTTCATCAGCAATGACTTCATGAGCAGGTTTACCGCCGATTTTTGTATTATAAAAATCAGGATATTGCGTAGAAGAGTGATTCCCCCATATAGTAAGGCCATTCACTTCTGTCGTATCTACCCCTGCCTTCTGGGCTAATTGAGTAATCGCCCTTTTTTCATCTAGGGCCGTCATGGCAAAAAACCTCTCATTTGGAATCTCTTTGGCCGCATTCATAGCAATAAGGCAGTTAGTGTTACAGGGATTACCAACGACAAAAACACGCACATCAGATGCGGCATTGTCATTGATAGATTTACCCTGACCAGTAAAAATCCCGCCATTAATCTTTAACAGATCAGACCTTTCCATTCCCGCTTTCCTTGGTATTGAGCCAACTAAAATGGCCCAGTTAACATCTTTAAAAGCCACATCCATATCACTGGTACAAGTGGTCTTTTTAAGTAGAGGAAAGGCGCAATCATCAAGCTCCATTGCCACACCTTGAAGCGCAGGCAGTGCAGGCCCAAGCTCTAATAGTTGAAGTTCAACTTCACATTCTGGGCCAAACATCTGCCCGGATGCAATTCTGAATAATAGCGCATAACCAATTTGCCCTGCCGCACCGGTTACCGCAACTTTTACTCTATTTTGTGCCATTTTTTATCTCCTTGAAAGAAATGAATTTTGAATTGCTATATACAAAAGTGAAAGTATTTTTCTACGATAAAAGCAGTATTGATTCTACCGTTTGAATTAAATATATAAAGATAAATCTCCTAAATGACATTGTTCATTCTACGTGAATTTAGTATTATGGAAATATGAATAATACGCAACAGAGTTCTTCCAATAGCAACACATATTTCCGATTATTATGTTATTTGATCCCATACTGGCGCAGGGCTCTGATTGTCCTGTTTCTTTCGGTAATCAGTGCATACATTGCTGTTCTTCCAATACAAATACTTGGTATTGTTGTAGACGAAATCAAAATAGCAGATAAATTTATAAAAAATACCGAAACAGGTCACCAAAACCGTGAGATTGATTCTGACAGTATAACGGATGAACACATAAGCCCAATCCCCCTGTCCAAACCACTGTTAACGGCTTCAGACTATGTCCATGAACACTGGTTTGGGGACTATGATTCCACTGTATTTATGCTTATATTTCTCGGTGCCAGCTTTCTGGTTATGCATACCTTCGGCAGCGGAATTACCATGACCCATGGCTATATTACAACTGAACTAGGGCAAAGGCTAGTCTATGATTTGCGGAATCAGCTCTACGGCCATATCCAGCAGTTTCCCTTAAACTATTTTGAGAACAATAAAACAGGCGACATTATGAGCCGCCTCATGAACGATGTCAATGCGTTGGAGCAGGCAATTGTCGGCCCGGTAATCACCTTCATAACGGATATGTTTAAATTTGCGTGGATAATCTATTTCTGCATGAAACTCGATTGGCAACTTACATCTATCGTACTGTTTGTCTGTCCCTTTATTTCTCTGTGTACCTATAATTTCGGAAAAAGAATCCGGAAAATCTTTCGTTCCCTGAGAGAAAAAACAGGTGATCTTAATTCATTAATCCAGGACAATCTTTCCGGTATTCGCGTCATTGCCAGCTTTGCGAAAGAGCCAGAGGAATTGGAACGGTTCAAAGACAAAAACTATGAAAATTACTTTCTGCATGTTCGTATCTTAAGACTACTTCACACGATGCGGCCTATCGTAGATTTGATTACTGAGGTGGGGGCTGTAGTAGTTATCTGTTTCGGGGGATATAAGGTATTTCAAGGCCAACTCTCAGCCGGTACTTTCGTCATATTCTTTCCATATCTCCAAATGATGTACGGCCCTATTACCGGTTTAACACGTTTTTATAGTCAGGTACAACGCGCTATTGCATCCACTGAACGTGTCTTTGAGGTACTGGATACTCCTGCGGATCTGAAGGACGCACCCGACGCCGTTGATTTGCCAAAGGTACACGGTACGGTAGAATTCAGAAACATTCACTTTATGTACGATAAAGGCCCTGAAGTATTAAGTGATATTAATATTAAGGCGTTACCTGGACAGATGATTGCCTTTGTGGGATCCAGCGGCAGTGGTAAGACCACCCTCACAAACCTGATACCCAGATTTTATGATCCGAATAAAGGAGATATTATTATTGACGGTAACAACATAAAAGATGTCAAGCTCCGCTCCCTGAGAAAGCAAATGGCTATAGTGCTCCAGGAAACCTTTCTTTTTAATGATACGCTTAAGGTAAATATAGCCTACGCCCGCCCTGACGCGTCTGACGAAGAAATAGAGGAAGCGGCAAGGGCAGCTAATGCCCACGAATTTATTGTTGAGTTGACAAATGGTTATGACTCGTTAATCGGCGAACGTGGAGTAAAACTTTCCGGAGGCCAAAAGCAGCGAATAGCCATCGCGCGAGCCATCCTTGCAAATCCTCGAATCCTGATCCTGGATGAAGCCACCTCTTCTGTGGACACTGAGACAGAGCAGCTTATCCAAAATGCTATTTATCGTCTGGTTAAAAACCGCACTACTTTCGTAATCGCCCACAGGCTTTCAACAATCCTGCACGCAGACTTGATAGTAGTTTTAGAAAACGGAAGGATTGTAGAAACAGGACATCACCAGGAACTTCTGAATAATAGAGGGTTGTACAAAAAACTTTTTGAGATGCAGTTTAACGCGCAGGAGATGCAAAAGCCGGTAACAGAAGAAATCGGGCCAGAGGAACCGGTATCTGTGATAGCAGAAGAGCAATTTGTAGAACTTGACGAGCCGACACCGCAACAGAAATGGCCATAAACTCAACCGCGAAAGCAGATGAAATAATACAAAAAAAGCTAATTATTCGCTGTGCCCTGGCTGGAAGACGTCAGGAGCGCAAAGGAGATAAAAATGAAAGAAGGAAATTGGTGCCTTAGTGGCTTTGTTGCTACTTTGAAATTTGCAAACATTAAATTAACGTGGAGTATTCCATTTTTTTTGTTAATATTCGCCGCACTTGGCTGTGGACATGGTGATCAGACACCAGTGAATGAATTTAGATCTAATAACGCTATAGAAGAAAAAATAGACAGAGTTGCGGCGGCAGAGTTCAAGGAGTTGGTTGAAGAGCATAAAAAGGACATTGTTGAGATTTTAGAACAGAACAATATCCTGGCAGACAACATTACAAACCCATATAAACATATAAACTGGCATCTTTATGAATCTGTAAATCTGTATATTAAGAATGGAATGGGTACTGCTAAAATAATACTATCAGGGTGGGAAATGTCACACGAAAATAACTACCGGAAACCTGTTATTCTCTGGTTTGAACGTAAAAGAGGGAAATGGTATCTTGTAGTTAATAACGGGCGTTTAACAACGGCTGTTTCAAGCAGTACTGAAGCTTACAGTTTATCACCTGAAATCCACAAAGCATTTACAAATCTATTTCCACACATTGAATATGAGGATTGGCGTCAGTGGAAAGACCCTGTCCGCAAGAAACTTGCCTTGATAAGGTTAAAAACCGCCCTACCGCAAAAGAAATAAGCAAGTTAGGTTTTTGCATGTAGCACGTAGGGCAATCCTTCCCGTTCGGACGGGTAGGTTTGCTTTCGTACATTAAGCGCAAGGCTAAAGCCTCGCCCTACGTATCTTCAGACAGATCGGGTATAAAAAACCGTACTCGCAAAAACCTAACCGGACACTGCTGATTATCTGCGTTTTTTCAGTGTAAATCTGTGGCTAGAATTTTCTCTACTCTTTCCTTTCGTGTTCTTCGTACCCGACATGCTGTATGGAGGTGGCGATGGACGGCTTCTTTTCTGTGGTTATTAAAATAAAAAAGCCCCCGATACATTTTCATGAATATCGGGGGCTTTTACGTTATCATTATAATATAATATTTTACATCTATTCTATATTAATTGTTCTATACAACTCTCTCTTTCGATAAATTATACGGCAAAAAATATACTAGTATGCTTAATAATATATTTATACTTTGACAACATTTGCTGCTTTAAGGCCCTTTTCGCCCTGTTCGACTTCGAACTCTACCTGATCACCGTCTGAAAGGCTCTTAAAACCTTCAGCCTGGATTGCGGTATGGTGAACAAAGACATCTTCTCCGTTTTCCGGTGTAATAAAACCGAAACCCTTTGAGTCGTTAAACCACTTAACTGTTCCTTTTTCCATAATAAAAATCACCCCCTTTAAACATTAAAAAACTACAAAAACAAAAAAAGCCACAAGATTGGAAACCTTGTAGCCTTCATATATGCATATATATTGAACAACAGAACAACCAACAGGAATAGAGACTATCACACACTATCCATTAAAGCAAGAGAAAATAATATTTTAATTTCCTGGAAATAGGAGTAAATTTGAACAGACACAATACTATTCGGTCATATCGTTTAGGACGTAAATCTCAAATCGTAAAACGCACCTGTTAAGCATTAGCAGGCCTCAATAATAAGTTACTCATCAACGTGACTATTCCACTCTATTGTATTTTGTAGTTGGCCCATCCGATCCATCTTTTTCTTTTGGCTCATCGGTTAATGAAAATGCATTTTCAGATATGGTAAGCTTAAAATATCTGGGGGGCATCTGGCTCGCCATGGAATCATTTCTAAAATCTATCTTTATACGTTCTGCTTCAACAATCCTGTAATTACCATTTAACGTATGCGTCTTCCCTCTCGGCCCTGAGACTACAATTTTCACTGTGCCATCACTATTAAAATCATAAGATTCTGTTTTCAATTTATTGTTCCACTTACCATAAAGTCGCTCCTCTGTTTCGATATATGGCCTATTCTTTATGTAAGCAGACCTTGCAGCTGGATCTTCTACCTGCTTATCTCGGGTTACGGCTTTTTTCTCAGCAGGTGCGCTGGAAGGCGGCGTTCCTCCATGTCCTCTTAATATACCAACAAAGTTATTTCCAAACTTTTCCATTATTTCTTTCTCTCTCTTACCCTTTGTATCAGCTTCACCTGTCACTGTAACTGAAGCAGCAGATACCTCCTTATTTACTGTATTAGTCTGGGGCTCAGCATGTTCCACATATTCAGCATCAGATTCTGTCTTGTCAGATGCAGTATCCTCAATTGACGATCCGGAAGTGGCAGTTGTACCAGTGGTTTGGCATCCATAAACGGCAAACAACAGGAACACCGCAAAAAAAGACTTATATAATAATCTCTGTGTGACTTTCATTTTCTTACTCTCCAGATAGTATTTGTAAATAGATCTATTTATATATGTAACAAAGTATAGTACCCTTATTAATAAAGGGTGTAAAGAAATAACTAGATTGACCCGACATTAAGTTGACATGCAAATGTTTATATGCTAGAAAATAGACGTACTTTGCGGGTAGAAAGCAGTATGTATATAGTACAATCATCAACTGGTAAACCACGATCCGTTATCTGTTCCATTTTACATTTTGTTACAATGAAGTAATAATTTTATATTACATAATAGTGTCAGGAGTATTATTTTATGAGATTCCCTTTTGCTGAATATGGGTTCAAAGAGCTCTCTTTTTTTGGTATGTTCTTGTTCGTAATGATTGTATTGTGCCTTTTTTTCTGTCCTTTGGCCAGTTTACCGTTTTTCGTATTTTTATTTTTTGTTCTATATTTCTTCAGAGACCCTGAGAGAAGTATTCCCAGTGGAGAAGATAATTTAGTATCTCCCGCTGACGGTAACATAATTGCCATATCGCATGTACAGGAGGATAATTATTTAAAATGCAAGGCGTTAAAAATTGCGATATTTATGTCTGTATTCAGCGTTCACGTCAACAGGATTTCATATGGTGGAAAAGTGGAGTTTATAAAACACGTACCAGGAAAGTTCCTGGACGCACGATCTCCCGATTGTTCTGAAATGAATGAACACAATCTGATGGGAATTCTGACAGGCGATGGAAAGACAAAAATAATGATAAAGCAAGTTGCGGGGAAAGTAGCCAGGAGGATTGTCTGTGACTGTACAATTGGACAAGATGTTGAACGTGGCAAGAGGTTCGGTATGATTAAGTTTGGCTCCAGGCTGGAGGTCTACATTCCTGAAAACGCTGATTTTAAAATAGCTATCAAGCAGGGACAAATGGTATCTGCAGGATCTACCATACTGGGCACACTGAAAATATGATATGTTGTTAGTAGGTTCGGAAGATAACAAAAAGTAAAATTTTTATGCCTCCATCCTGTCTGACTAGAAATGTCGGGTAAGAAACCCGACATACATATAAAGAATTTTGTAGGTCGGGTTTCTTACCCGCCAATTTTGAATTCCATATACGGTAAAATATTGCATTTGTTTTTTTGAAATGAAAAATGTTTACGGGTATAATTGAGCATTTAGGCAAGGTAAAACAGGTAAGACTACAGGCAAATTCCGCAGTTATTGCCGTTGATATAGGACCATTAACAGATGGTGTTGTTCTCGGTGACAGTATCGCCATAAACGGAGCCTGCCTGACAGTTACACGGATAAAGGGTACAGAAGTACATTTTGATGTTTCGGGGGAAACACTAAGCAAAACTACCATCGGTAATTTAGGTATTTCTGACCATGTAAACATAGAAAGGTCACTAAAGATAGGCGACAAGCTCGGTGGACATTTTGTAACAGGACATGTCGATTGTGTTGGAACAATTAACAAAATAGAGAATGATCCAGGCCAATGTACCGTATGGTGTTCCGTAAGTAACGAAACCGCAAATATGATGATTAAAAAAGGTTCAGTTTCCATAGACGGCATAAGCTTAACAATTGTAGACCTAACGGAGAAATTATTTTCTGTTGCTCTCATTCCATTTACGCTTGATGCAACTACATTAGGTTTCAAAAAAGTAGGCCAGAAGGTAAACATAGAAAGGTCACTAAAGATAGGCGACA